>JAEYNS010000042.1 GCA_023412435.1 Actinomycetes bacterium
TGACCGCGTGAGCGACACTCTTTCGACTGCCTGGGCGCTGGCGTGGATCCGCGGCGCCCAGGCGGCCATGGCAGAACACCGGATGGAACTGATCGATCTCGACCGGGCGATCGGCGACGGCGACCACGGCGCCAACATGGACAAGGGTTTCACCGCGGCGGCGGCGAAGCTCGAGGCCGGCGCGGACACCGTCCAGGACGTGCTCAAGGTGGTGGCCCAGACCCTGATGTCGACGGTCGGCGGCGCGGCGGGACCGTTGTACGGCACCGCCTTCCTGCGGGCGTCCAAGGGCTTCGAGGGTGACCTCGACGCCGCGGGTGTCGTCGGCCTGCTGGCCGGCGCGCTGGAGGGAATCGTGGCCAGGGGCAAGGCGACCACCGGCGAGAAGACGATGGTGGACGCCTGGACGCCGGCGCTGGACGCAGCGAAGGCTGCGGCCGACGGCGGCGACCCGACCGCGGTGCTGCGGGCTGCTGCCGACGCGGCAGCCGAGGGCGCCGAGGCGACGATCCCGATGAAGGCGACCAAGGGCAGGGCGTCCTACCTCGGTGACCGGTCGATCGGCCACAAGGACCCGGGGGCGACCTCGACCGCCTACATCCTGGCTGCGGCGGCCACCGCCGCGGAGTCGGCATGACCGTCGCCCTGGTCATCGTCTCCCACTCCGAGCAGCTGGCGGCGGGGGTCGTCGAGTTGACGGAGCAGATGGCGCGCGACGTCGTGTTGCGCGCCGCCGCGGGAACCGACGACGGCAGGATCGGCACGTCCTTCGACAAGGTGAACGACGCCGTGACCGAGTTGCGGGCCGCCGGCCACGACGTGGTGATCCTGACCGACCTCGGCTCGGCGACGATGACCGTCGAGGCGGTGCTGGACTTCCTCGACGACGACGAGAAGGCCCATGTCGTGTTCGCCGACGGTCCGCTGGTGGAGGGGGCGGTGGCCGCGGGGGTGACCGCCCAGGTGGGCGGCGACATCGCCGCGGTGGCCCAGGCCGCCCGCGCCAGGGAGCTCTTCGCCTGACGAGGTCCTGACCGAGGAACCGTCCCCCGTCCCAAGGAACCGTCCCCCGTCCCACCTCCTGAGACCGGGGACGGTTCTTCCATCGCACCGTCGGGAATGCGGAACCGTCCCCGCGTTCCACGGGTCGGGTCCGGCGACGGTTCCGGGGACGGCGTGCTTGCCTGACGGCGGGGGCGCGTGTGTCACTAGACTGCGCGCAGGAGGCGATGTGCAACTGGACCAGGTGCTGCTGCTTGGTTCGGTCGTGCTCCTCGCCTCGATCCTCGCCACCCGGCTCGGTGCCCGCTTCGGCCTGCCCTCGCTGCTGCTGTTCCTGGGCCTCGGCATGCTGGTGGGCGAACTCGGCCTCAACTTCGAAGACGCCGACCTGGCCCACTCGCTCGGGTTCGCCGCGCTGGTGCTGATCCTCGCCGAGGGCGGTTTCACCACGAAGTGGCAGGAGATCAGGGGCGCGCTCCCGATGGCCGTCCTGCTCGCCACCGTCGGGGTGGGGGTGTCGGTGGCCGCCGTCGCCGCCTTCGCCCACTACGTGTTCGGGCTCGACCTGACCAGTGCGATCCTGCTGGGCGCCATCACCTCCCCGACGGACGCGGCCGCGATCTTCGCCGTGATGCGCAAGGTGCCGCTGCCACCGCGGTTGCGGGCTGTGATCGAGGCCGAATCGGGCTTCAACGACGCGCCGATCGTGCTGCTGGTCGCCTCCGCCACCGCGATGTCGCTGGGGGGTGGGTCGCAGGATCCGCTGGTGGCCATGGCCGGGCTGATCCTGCTCGAGCTCGTGGGCGGGGTGGCCGTCGGAATCGTCCTCGGCTGGCTCGGCACCCGGCTGCTACGGGCGATCAAGCTGCCGGCGTCCGGCCTGTACGTGCTCGCCGCGATGGGGTGGGCGGTGCTCGCCTACGGAGTGGCCGCGTCGCTGCACCTGTCGGGGTTCGCCGCGGTGTATGTCGCCGCCGTCGTCCTCGGCAACGGGTCGCTACCGCACCGCCACGCCACCCGGTCCTTCGCCGAGGGCGTCGGCTGGATCGCGCAGATCGGGTTGTTCGTGATGCTCGGCATGCTCGCCGACCCGACCACGCTCACCCTCCAGGAGGCGCTCGGCGGCGTGCTGATCGGCGCCTTCCTGACCTTCGTCGCCCGTCCGCTGTCGGTGGTGGTGTGCGTGGCCTGGTTCAAGGTGCCCTGGCGGGAGCAGGCCTTCATCTCGTGGGCCGGCCTGCGCGGCGCCGTCCCGATCATCATGGCGACGGTCCCGCTGGCCGCCGGCGCCCCCGCCGCGCACGCGATCTTCAACCTGGTGTTCGCCTTCGTCGTGGTGTTCACGGTGCTGCAGTCCCCGTCGCTGCCGTGGATGGCCCGCGTCCTCAAGGTTTCCAGCGGTGAGGACGCCACCGACGTCGACATCGAGTTCGCCCCGCTGGACACCATCAAGGCCGACATGATGCAGGTGCACGTCCCTGAGGGGTCGCTGCTGCACGGCGTCAGCGTTCGGGAGTTGCGGCTTCCCCGCAACTCGGTGGTCTCACTGATCGTCCGGCAGGAGGATTCGTTCAGCCCCCACCTCGACGACCTGATCAAGTCGGGCGACGACCTGCTGGTGGTGACCCAGGCCGCCGACCGGCCGAAGGTGGAGCGGCGATTCATCTCGATCTCGCGCAGCGGCCGGCTGGCGCGCTGGAAGGAGACCTGAGCTCCGGCGGGCGTCCCGCTACGACTTGGTCGGCGAGGGGCTCGGCGCGGTGGGCGTCGGAGAGGCGGACGGCTTCCTGGTGTCGGCCGGCAGGCAGACCGGGCCGTCGACAGGGATCGCCGTGACCTCCGGGTTGGTGATCCGCGAGCTGTTGTCGCCGAGCAGCACGTCGACCACGTGGTCGGCCCTGCCGTCGCCGCGGGCGGTGGCGTCCTTGAAGAAGCCGAGCAGCAGCTGCACCTCGGGGTCGTCGGGGGAGTTGCCGACGATGACGGTGTTCTCCAGGCGCTCGTCGGTGTTGTTCACCTTGACGACCCGGAAGTCGTAGGCCCGCAGGAAGGTGGCGGTGGTCTTGGCGAGGCCGCCGCGGGTGCCGCCGTTGAGCACCCGTACCTGGACGTAGCTGGGAGTCAGCTCATCGCCGACGTCGATCGGCACGCACGGGGTGGCCGGGCGGGCCGGACGCGGTGCGGTGGCGTGTTCGTAGCCCCAGGCGGCGCCGTACCCGACGAAGGCGAGCAGCAGCAGCAGGGTCACCGGGGTCTTGAGGACCCGGATGATCTGTCTGAAGGTCTGCACTCGCTACTCCTGGGGCTGCCGAACCCGACCAAGCCTACTTGAGTTCCAGAACCCGGGCGTGCAGGGTCTGGCGCTGCTGCAGGGCGGCCCGCAGCGCGCGGTGCAGCCCGTCCTCGAGGTAGAGATCCCCCTGCCACGACACGACGTGCGCGAACAGGTCGCCGTAGAAGGTCGAGTCGTCCTCCAGCAGCTGCTCGAGATCGAGCACCCGCTTGGTGGTCACCAGCTCGTCCAGCCGCACCTGCTGCGGGGCGATGACCGCCCACTGCTTCTGGGTGTACCCGTGTTCAGGGTACGGCCGGGCCTCGCCCACACGCTTGAAGATCACGTCGTCAGTCTATCCGCGAGCCGTGACCGGCCTGACGAGGCGACGTCAGCGTCCCGTCCCGGCGTACACCACGGCGGGCTCGTCGGAGTCCAGCCCGAACGCGGTGTGGGCGGCCCGGACGGCGCGGTCGACGTCGTCGATCGCCACCACCACCGAGATCCGGATCTCGGAGGTCGAGATCATCTCGATGTTCACCCCGGCGTCGGCCAGGGCCCGGAAGAACCGGGCGGTGACTCCCGGGTGCGACCGCATCCCGACCCCGATCACCGAAACCTTGCCGATCGCGTCGTTGTACACCACGTCGGCGAAGCCGATCTCGGCCTGCGCGGCCCGCAGCGCCGCGATCGCCTTGCTGCCGTCGTTCTGCGGCAAGGTGAACGAGATGTCGGTGCGCTGCTCGTGCTCGCGGGAGACGTTCTGCACGATCATGTCGATGTTGATGTCGGCCTCGGCGACGGTGGTGAAGATCTGCGCCGCCTCGCCCACCCGGTCGGGCACCCCGACGACGGTCACCTTCGCCTCACTACGGTCGTGCGCGACCCCCGAGATCAGCGGTTCCTCCATGCCAGCCTCCTGGTAGTTGATGTCCCTGACCCAGGTGCCGGGTCGCTCCGAGAAGGAGGACCTGACGTGCACCGGGACGTTCTCGCGGCGGGCGTACTCGACGCACCGCAGGTGCAGGATCTTGGCCCCGTTAGCGGCCAACTCCATCATCTCGTCGTAGCTGATGGCGGCGATCTGCCGGGCGCCGGGAACGATCCGGGGGTCGGCGGTGAACACCCCGTCCACGTCGGTGTAGATCTCGCAGTACTCCGCGCCGAGCGCGCCTGCCAGCGCCACAGCGGTGGTGTCGGACGCTCCGCGCCCGAGCGTGGTGACGTCCTTCGAGGTCTGGGAGACGCCCTGGAAGCCGGCGACGATCACGATGTCGCCCTCGTCGAGGGCGGAGACGATCCGCCCGGGGGTGATGTCGATGATCCGGGCGTTGCCGTGGGTGCCGGTGGTGATCACCCCGGCCTGGGAACCGGTGAACGAGCGGGCGGTCGCGCCGAGGTCGTTGATCGCCATCGCCAGCAGCGCGGCGGACATCCGCTCGCCCGCGGTCAGCAGCATGTCGAGCTCGCGGGGCCGGGGGTCGGGGGAGACGCGCATGGCGAGGTCCATCAGCTCGTCGGTGGTGTCGCCCATCGCCGAGATCACGACGACCACCTCGTTGCCGCGCGCCTGGGTGGCGACGATCCGCCGCGCCACCCGTTTGATGCTCTCGGCGTCCGCCACCGACGATCCGCCGAACTTCTGAACCACCCGCACCTGCGTGAGCCTCCTGCCTGCGCCCGGTCCGCCGGGCCTGGACCACCCTAACCGCTGGCGCGGCCGTCTCGGGCGATGGACCCTGACCGCCCACTGGGTGATCCGCCTGATCGCTCCCCGGATCACTGCCGTCACCCCTCCCCGTCCGCCACCGGCGCGCCTACGATGGCTTGGTGAGCACGAGTTGGCAGCCCCAGCAGGAGCCCGAGCCGGAGTGGACACAGCCGCCGTTCGCTCCCGGCTACCAGGAGCCCGAACCTGAGCTGCCGTACCAGAACCCGAGGCTGCAGCCGGCGGCCCCGTCCCCGTTGCCGGACGTGGTGACCGGCTCCGTCCTCGTGCCGCACGCCAAGGTTCCCCCGCCCGGCGTCGTCGAATCGGTGCTGCGGGTTCTGTCCGGTGTGCTGTGGCCCGCCGTGATCGCCGTCCTGATCTTCGGCGGCGGCAGCTGGTGGTTCGGCATCATCTTCGCCATCATCGCCAGCGCCGTGCTCAAGCAGATCACCCAGGAACTGCGCCGGCGCCGCGTCCTCGGCGCGCAGGTGATCCCGCCGCCGCCCGGGCAGCAGGATCTGCGGTGACGCCGGCGATCCGTTGGGGGATCGCCGGCCCGGGACGCATCGCCGCCACGATGGCGGGCGAGTTCGCCGGCCTCGCCGGGGCTGAGCTGGTAGCGGTCGGCTCCCGCTCGTCCGAGCGCGCCGCCGCCTTCACCGACCGGTTCGGCATCCCGCAGGCCTACGGCTGCTACGACGATCTGCTCGCCGCCGACCTCGACGTGATCTACCTCGCAACCCCGCACGCGCAGCACACCGACCTGGCGCTGGCGGCGATCGCGGCCGGCAAGGCGGTGCTGGTGGAGAAGTCCTTCACCACCTCGGTGGCCGACACGGTCGCGATCGTCGAGGCCGCCCGGGCCGCCGGGGTCTTCGTGATGGAGGCTATGTGGACGCGGTTCCTGCCGGCGATGGCGGAGCTGCGCCGGATGGTGACCGACGGCGAACTGGGTGAGCTGCGCACGATCCAGGGCGACCTGATCGCCCCGCGGGTCTTCGACCCGTCCGACCGGCTGTTCGACCCCGGCCTGGGCGGCGGGGCCGTCCTCGACCTCGGGGTGTACGTGCTGTCCTTCGTCCAGCAGTTCCTCGGGATGCCCGACCGGGTGCACGCGGTGGGCGGGCTGCTGTCGAACGGCGTCGACGGTGAGGCCGGCATCCTGCTCGGCTGGGACGACGGCAGGTTCGCCTCGGAGGTGGTCTCGTTCCGGGTCGCCGGTCCGGGACGCCAGGTGCTGGCCGGGACCCGGGGCTGGGTCGAGGTGGTGCCCCGCTTCCACCGTGCCGAGACCCTGATCTGGCACCCCCGCGACGGCGGGGCCGAGGAGCGCCGCTTCCCCAAGCGCGGCGCCGGCTACAGCCACGAGGTCGAGCACGTCAACGAGTGCCTGCGCGCCGGCCTCACCGAGAGCCCCGTGATGCCGCTGGACGACACCCTCGCCGTCCAGCACCTGATGGCCGAGGTCCTGCGCCAACTCGGCCGCTGACCCCGGGGACGGTTCCTCGGCTCGGGGGGACGGACTGCGTCCGTTCTAGTCCATGATCTCCGGCTCGACGAGGATGGGACGCTGCCGGGCGGCCCGCAGGCCGTCCACGGTGAGCACGACGAGCGCCACCCAGACCAGCCCGAAGCCGATCCACCGCGGCAGCGGCATCACCTCGTGATTCACCCACACCCCGATGGCGAACTGCAGCACCGGCGCCAGGTACTGGATCATCCCCACCATGCTGAGCGGGATCCGCCGCGCGGCGCCGGCGAACAGCAGCAGCGGCACCGCGGTCACCACCCCGGCGCTGGCCAGCAGGACGGTGTGCAGCGTGCTGTGGGTGGTGAAGGTCCCGGTGCCGGTGGCCTGCAGCCAGACCAGGTAGCCGAGGGCGAACGGGGCCAGGCCGGCGGTCTCGACGGTCAACCCCACCAGCGGGGTCACCTGCCCGCCGACCCGGTTCTTCAGCAGCCCGTACAGCCCGAACGTGACGGCGAGGGCGAGCGCGATCCAGGGAACCTGGCCGTACCCGATCGCGATCACGAGGACGGCGGCGGTCCCGATCCCCACCGCGACCCACTGTGCCGGACGCAGGCGCTCCCGCAGCACGAGCACCGCCAGCGTCACCGTGAACAGCGGGTTGATGAAGTAGCCGAGTGCGGTGTCGACGATGTGGTCGGTGAGGACGCCCCACACGTAGACCAACCAGTTGACGCTGACCAGGACGCCGGCCAGCAGCAGCCCCGTCCGCAGTCGGCGGTTGGCCACCACGGTGCGCAGGTCGGGCGCTGCCCGGAACACCAGCACACCGAGCAGGCAGAACACGAACGACCACAGGATGCGGTGCCCGATGATCTCGACCGGCCCGGCGGCGGCGATCAGCTTGAAGTAGAACGGGAAGGCACCCCACAGCCCGTACGCGGCGACGGCGAGCAGCACCCCGCGGGTGTCAAGGGCCGGGGTGTCCACGATCGCCGGTCTTGGCTGCGCCTGCTGTGCCACGACTTCCTCCTTCGGCCGTTCGGGCCACGGAGAAGCCTAAGCCCGGGCCGACAGGGCGCCCACCCAACGACCAGCCCGCGCGCCAACCCGTCCGAAATCCGCTGGTCCGTGGCCGGTTTCCCGCCGGTCGCCGGCGCGACTGCCCCCACCCACCGACCAACTCGCCCGGCTGGGCCGCACAAACCGGTCCGGAGAGCCGTCATGAGGCGGATATGCACCTATGTCGGCTCTGCGGACCGGATTGTGCGGGCTACACCTCGCCGTTGGCGAGCAGTTCGTCGAGCTTGGCATAGCCGTCGTTGACGCCGACCTCCATGCCGCTGGCCAGCCAGGCGTCGCGGCCCTCGAAGGAGTCGACCAGCGACTGGGCGTGCAGCCGGGTGCGCCCGTTGCCGAGGTCCTCGAACCAGAGCGACTCCAGCGAAACCCCTTCCGGTTGGCCCTCCCAGGTGAAGGTCTGGACGATCCGGTCGTCGGTGATGTCGTGGAAGCTGCCGTAGAACGAGTACTCCTGACCCTCGGACAGGCCGCTGAAGCGCCACTTGCCGCCCCGGCCCGCCTCCCAGTAGTCGATCCGG
>JAEYNS010000153.1 GCA_023412435.1 Actinomycetes bacterium
ACCTCGTCGTGCGGGTCAAGAACGAGTTGTACATTGACGCGGCCCACGTCTCAGGGCTGTCGGACCTGCGCATCATCGGCCGGCACGTGCTCATCGCGATCCGGGCTCCGGTCGTGATCCAGACCTCCTTCGTCGCCAGCGCCGCGATCGGCATGCAGGCCGGGCTGGAGTTCCTCGGGCTGGGGGACCCGAATGCCCCGACCTGGGGAGGAATCCTGGCGGCCGCCTTCAACAACATCTACGTGGCCCCGTTGCAGATGCTCTGGCCGGGCCTGGCGATCGGACTCACCACCGCCGCCCTGGTGTTGCTGGGCAACGCGCTCAACGACATCCTCGAGTCAACCCCGGTCCGACCGAGCAAGCGAACCCGGCGCCGGTCGGCCGACCGCGTGCTCGCCGCGATCTCGCCGGGAGCGGACCGCGCGACGCCGCCCCCGGCTGACCCGGCCGCGCTGTTGTCGGTGCGTGACCTCACTGTCGCCTACCCGAACGGGAACAGCGCCTCGGTGGTGGTCGACGGCATCTCGTTCGACCTGGCCCACGGCGAGGTTCTCGGGTTGGTGGGCGAGTCGGGCTCCGGCAAGACGCAGACCGCGTTCTCGATTCTCGGGCTCCTGCCCGAGGAGGCCGTGCGCCGCGCTTCGTCCATCAGCTTCAACGGGGTGGATCTGACCGAGGCGAGTGAGGCGCAACTCGGCAGCCACCGCGGCGCAGGCATGGCCTACATCCCGCAGGAGCCGAAGTCGAACCTCGATCCGTCGTTCCGGATCGGAGCGCAACTCGTCCACGGCATCCGGGCACAGTCGGGAATGGGTCGCAAGCAGGCGCGGGAACTCGCACTCTCGATGCTGGCGCGAGTCGGCATCAACGACCCGAAGCGGACCTTCGACTCCTATCCCCACCAGATCTCGGGGGGCATGGCCCAGCGGGTGCTGATCGCCGGTGCGATCGCCTGCAAGCCGTCGCTGCTGATCGCGGACGAGCCGACCACGGCCCTCGACGTCACGGTCCAGGCCGAGGTCCTCGACCTGCTCCGCGACCTCCAGCGCGAGTCGGGCATGGCGATCCTGATGGTGACCCACAACTTCGGGGTCGTGGCCGACCTGTGCACCAGGGTGGCGGTGATGCAGCGCGGACGGATCGTGGAGAGCGGTGAGGTGCGCGAGGTCTTCCGCAACCCCCGACACCCCTACACCCGCAGCCTGCTTGACGCCATCCTCGACCTCGACGATCTGCTACCTGCGATCGACCGGAAAGGCTGAGTCATGTCCGACCTCCTGACCGTCTCCAACCTCGTCGTCGGCTACGGCGGGCTGGGCCGCCGCTCAGTGGAGATCCTCCACGGGATCTCATTCTCGATCGCTGCCGGCGAGACCCTGGGCCTGGTGGGGGAGTCCGGATGCGGGAAGACGACCACGGGGCGCGCGATCCTCGGGCTCGCCCCGGTGACCGGCGGCTCCATCCGCCTCGGCGCTGAGGAAATCGCCCAGTTGCGCCCTCGCCGCCGTCGAGAGCTGGCTCGCGACATTCAGGTCGTGTTCCAGGACCCGTACTCGTCGCTCAACCCGTCGCTCACGATCGAGGACATCCTGACGGAGCCGCTGATCGCTCAAGGTCGGTCGAGGAAGGACTCCCGCGCCAGGGTCGGACAGCTCCTCGACGCCGTCGCCCTGCCCGCTGATGCCTGGTCACGTCGGCCGCGGGAGTTCAGCGGCGGGCAGCGGCAGCGGATCGCGATCGCCAGGGCGTTGGCGCTCTCGCCCCGGTTGATCGTGTGTGACGAACCGGTCTCTGCGCTCGACCTGTCGACGCAGGCAACCGTGCTGGAGTTGTTCCGCCAGATCCAGCAGGAGACCGGCGTGGCGTACCTGTTCATCTCCCATGACCTTGCGGTCGTGCGCCACATGAGCGACAGGATCGCCGTCATGTACGGCGGGGAGATCCTCGAACTGAATGACGCCGACCGAGTGGCCACTGCCCCGGCGCACCCGTACACGCGCCGCCTGCTCGCCTCAAGCCTCGTCGCAGACCCCGACGCTCAGGCAGAACGCCGGCGGGCCCGGTTGGCCTTGGCCGGCCGGTCCTGAGCAGCAGGCCCGATCCACGCCGCCGAGTACGGCGAGCGAGCCTTCAGCCGAAGGTCGCCGCGCAGTGCCAGGCTCACCGAATCGGACCTGCCAGCGTGCTGCTGCGCGTGATGGTGGCGTAACCCGAGCGGCGTCCGGTCACCGTGACCCGGATCCGCTGGCCGCGCAACGAGGCGGTGGCCCACAGGTATGGCGAGCGCGAGCTCTGCACGACGCGTCCGTTGGCGTACCAGCGGTAGGTGAGGCCGGCGCTCGGCGTCCAGGCTCCCGGCTCGGCGCGCAGCAGTCGGCCGACCGAGCGGATCCCCTTGATCTGCGGGGTGGCGACCTTGAGGATCCGGGTGGTGTGGGCCGAGGTCGCCGTGACGCTCGCGTAGCCGGACCGGCGTCCGGTCACCGCCACGCTGATCCGGTGCCCGGCGTCAGCCCTGGTG
>JAEYNS010000169.1 GCA_023412435.1 Actinomycetes bacterium
CGATCAGGGAGCCGGGGGTCGCCCGGTTCGACGTCATCCAGTCGACCGACGACCCGTCCCGGTTCGTCCTCGTCGAGGTGTACCGGACGGCCGAGGCTGCGGCCGACCACAAGCAGACAGCCCACTACGCGTCCTGGCGGGACACGGTAGCGCCGATGATGGCCGAGCCGCGCAGCTCGCAGAAGTACACCCAGGTGTTCCCGGAGGCGGTCTTCCTCTAGGGACGCGTCAGCCCCGGATCGCCCGCCGCCACCACAGGGCGAGACCGAGCTCGAACACGCCGATCACCGCGATCACCGGCTGCAGGAAGAAGTAGACCTGCAGGATCGCCAGCTGCAGCGCTATCCACACCAGCAGCGAGGCTCCGGCGAGCACCCCGGCAAGGATCCCGAGGCCGGGGCGGCGAGGGAGCAGCAGCACCGGCAGGGCGGCCAGGAGGTGGGGCACCCCGACCAGCCCGATGAGCACCCAGCCCGGCCCGACCCAGGTGTCGAACGGGGTGCGCGCCAGCCACTCGACCGGTAGCTGCCAGGTGTCGGTGATCAGCCCCTGGCCGCCGGAGAAGGCCTGGTAGGCGACGAAGAGTTCGACCACCGCCAGCGTCCACGCCTGCCACGGGCGGGTGCGGGGACGGCGCGGCGCGGTGAGGTCGGGGGCGGAGGGCATCGGGGTTGTCATGGCGCGCTCCTGAGCGTGGATTCAGCGCCCCTCAGTGTGCTCCTGGCGGGTTCGTCCCGCAGGCGTTTCAGGACAGTCGTCAGCGCCGCCGCGGGCCTCGGGCCACCCGGCCCGCGATCGTCAGCCCCACGATCCGCGACACGGCGACCGCGAGGAACATCATCCCCGCCACCTGCTGCACCATCACCACCGAGCGGGCCAGCGGGGTGACCGGGACGACGTCGGACAGGCCCGTGCTGCTCATCGTGGTGGTGGACAGGAAGAGCAGTTCCAGCCAGGTCCGTGGGGCGTCCGGTTCGACAGCGGCGACGAACGACCCGGGGGCCACTCCCTGGACGCCGGAGTAGGCGTAGGCCCACAGCCAGACCGCCACCGTGAAGGTCGCGCCGATCGCCCAGATCTCGTCGCCGGTCACCTCGTCGTCGGCGAACATGTACCGCAGCAGCCCGACCAGCGTGTACGCGTAGAACGCGACGTGCACCACGTCCGATATCAGGTGCCACGGTTGGTCGCCCGCAGTCGCCCAGTCGGTGATGGTGAGGGCGACCGCAGGGACGCCGATCAGCAGGCCCAGCCAGGTGTACGCGGGGGTGGCCCGGACGACGGCCAGCGCGAGCACGACGACGAGCATCCCGAACAGCGACAGTCCCAGCCGCCCCACCGAGTTGGCCGGGGAGTCGTCGACGAAGGCGTAGAGCAGCATGCCGAGCAACTGCACGATGAGGAGGACCGCCGAGGGGTGGGTGCGGACCCACCGCCAGCCACGAGCCAGCCGGTGCTGCATGCCACCCCCTTACCCTGCTCGTCCAGGATCACAATGATGCTCCCGGTTCCTGGGGAATGGTCGGAAGATTGTGGATATCTGGGCGGTGACAAGGTGATTCGGCCCGGATACTGTCAGTGCCGGCAGGCAGACTTGAGCCATGGTTGAGATGGCGTCAAGGCCCGGGAAGCCGGCGATCGACCGGCTGCGCCGGGCGGTGCGGGCCGAGCGCCGCGCGCAGGCCGAGCAGGCCGCCGCCATCCTCGCGCTCGCCGAAGAGGCCGACTGGTCCGAGGCTGACGAGTTCGACGTCGTCGGCACGCGTGCGGTCCGGATCGGTGCCGACGGCACCCGGCTGGTCGACGAGCACCTGCCCCTTGAGGTGGCTGCAGCGCTCGGCATGTCGATCGACGCGGCGATCTGGCTGGTGCGCGACGTCCTCAACCTCGCGGCCCGGCTGCCGTCGGTCTGGCAGGCGGTTCAGCAGGGGGTCTTCCCGCTGTGGCGGGCCCGCGACCTGGCGCAGCGCACCGAGGCCGCCGGGCTCGATCTTGCCGAGTCCCGGCAGGTTGACGCCGCCCTGGCTCCAGCACTGACAACGGTGGGGTGGCGGCGGCTCAGCCGGCTCGTCCGGGCGCACCTGCTCGCCGTGGCGCCGGCGAAGCTGCAGGCGCAGGCCGAGCAGTCACGGGCGGCGCGCTACGTGCGCACCGGGATTCTTGAGGACGATCCGGCCACCAGTTGGCTGGCCGGTCGGGTCGACGCCGCCGACGCCCGCGGGTTCGACGCCCTGCTCGACCGGATCGCTGACGGCCTGGCCGCCCGCGGCGAGCAGGGCGAGCGTGACCTGCTGCGGGCTCGTGCGCTCGGCCTGCTCGGCGAGGACCTGGGCGAGGTGGTCAGCCTGATCGACCACGAGCCGGGTCACGAGGCGCGGGTCGCCGCGGCCGGGGACCTCTCCCGGCGGATTCGGCGGGAGCGCCGGCCGGATCAGGTCTACCTGCACCTGCCTGCCACCGCCTGCGGAGCCGATGGCGTGGTCGACATCGAGCGGATCGGTCCCGCGCTGATCGAGCAGGTGCGGACACTGCTGGGCGACCGCCAGATCAGGCTGGCGCCGGTCGTGTACGCGGGGGCGAGCCCGCGCGTCGTGGACGGCTATACGATTCCCGCTGCCATCCGCGAGGACGTCGCGGTGCGCGACCGGGTCGAGGTGTTCCCGTTCAGCAGCCGCAGCCCCCGCTCCTGCGACCTCGACCACACGGTTCCCTACATCGACGGTGAGGCGGGCCAGACCCGCCCGGGCAACCTCGGCCCGCTCGGTCGCCGGGCGCACCGCGCCAAGACCCACGGCGGCTGGCGGCTGGAGCAGCCGACCCCCGGAGTGTTCTGGTGGACCAGCCCGCGCGGGCAGGTCTTCCGGATCAGCCCCAAAGGCACTCTGGATCTCACCCCTGGCCACCCCGAGGGTCCGCTGTGGCGGACGGCCTGGCGGTTCTTCGATGACCGCACCAACCCGGACGGGACCTGGCGCGGCCCGCCCTGACCGCCCCGGGTCACACCAGGGCGGGGTTCTCCAGGTCGAGCAGCGCCCGCTTGCGGTCGATCCCGCCGGCGTACCCGGTGAGGGTGCCGTCCGCGCCGATCACCCGGTGGCAGGGCACCACGATCGGGATCGGGTTGCGGCTGTTGGCCAGGCCGACAGCCCGCGAGGCGGCGTTGGTGAGGCCGAGCCGGTGCGCGATCTCGCCGTAGCTGGCGGTCTGCCCGTACCCGATCGTGCGGAGCTCGGCCCACACCCTGAGCTGGAAATCGGTGCCGACCGGGGCCAGCGGCAGGTCGAACTCGGTGCGGGTGCCGGCGAAGTACTCCGCCAGCTGCGCGGCGGTCGCGCGCAGCACCGGATGGTCGTCGTCGCGGTCGCCGAAGCTGATCGCGCTGAACGGGGTGAACTCGATGGCGGCCAGCCCGTGTCCGTTCGCGGTCAGGCGCAGCGGCCCGACGGGTGAGTCAATCACTGTCCACATGGTTCTTCTCCTCAGGGTCGAGCAGGGTGGCCCACAGCAGGGTCTGGGCGTACGAGCGCCACGGCCGCCAGCGTTCTGCCAGCCGGGCCGCGCCAGCAGGGTCGGCCCCCAGCCGCGAGAGCGCCTGCCGGGTGCCGAGGTCGGTCGGCAGGAAGGCGTCCGGATCGCCGAGCGCCCGCAGCGCGATGTAGCACGCGGTCCACTCCCCGATCCCCGGCAGCGCCAGCAGCCGGGCGCGGGTCCGGTGTCGCTCGGGGCCACGGTCGAGCGCGAGCTCGCCGCTCGCCAGCGCTGTCGCCAGGCCGATCAGGGCCCTGCCCCTCGCCCGGGGCATCGGCAGCTCGACGGGGTCCAGGCCCGCCAGGGCGTCCGCGGCGGGGAACAGGTGGGTGAGTCCGTGCCTGGCGGCTCCAGCGGGCAGGGGCACGCCGTGGCGCGCCACCAGGCGGGCCAGGACGGTGCGTGCGCCCGCCACCGAGACCTGCTGGCCGACCACCGCACGGACGGCGAGTTCGGCGCCGTCCACGTGGCCGGGCACCCGGTGGCCGGGCCGTCGGGCCAGGACGGGACCGAGCAGCGGGTCGCCGGACAGCGTGGCGGCCACCGCGACCGGGTCGCAGTCGGCATCCAGCAGCCGCCGCGCCCGCTCGACCGCGGCGCCGATGTCGCGCAGGTCGCCCAGGGCGAGGTCGGCGGTCACGGTCGCGGTGCCGGTCGCAGGCAGGTCGGGCAGCTCCAGCCGGACGGTTCCAGGGGCGTGCGGCAGCGCCAGGGTGCGGGCGTACCAGCCCTCTCCTGCGGCCTCCACCCCTGGCAGGGCGCGGGCGGCGAGGAAGGCGAGCAGCCCGCTGCCGAAGAACGGGGTGCGCACCGCGAGCCGCAGCCGGATGCTGCCCGGCGTCGCCGCTGGCCTGCTCGCCCGGCCCCGCAGTTCGGTGGGGGTGACGCCGTAGACCTCGCGGATCGTGTGGTTGAACTGCCGAATCGAGTCGAATCCGGCGG
>JAEYNS010000209.1 GCA_023412435.1 Actinomycetes bacterium
GAGGTGGCATGTACACGAGCACGGTCGGGCTCACACCGGTGCAGGCGTCCGGCGTGGTGAAGGCGCACGTCGAGGCGTCGGGGACGAGCGTGGAGTGCGTGGGGGAGTACGTCAACCGGGGCGCGGACGGCCGGGAGGTGGTCCTGCTCGTCTTCGAGAAGTACTACATGCGCAACTCGAGCCGGGCCAGCCTGTCGGTGGTGCTGGAGAACCTGAACGGCCAAACCTGGGTGGGCTACACCGGTTCGGGAGGCGGCCAGGGTGCGCTGCTGAGCTTCGACTGGGGTACCGCTGACGACTTCGCCGGTCTGGTCGCGGCGGCGCTGGAGCCCTACCTGCTGCGCTGAGGCGCGGGGGCGGAGCAGGTCGGGGCGGGCGCTCACGCTAGACTCAGCGGTCGTGCCCGACCTGACCGCAGCCCAGCGCGCCGCCCTGGAGTCCGCCCGCCTGGGCAGCCTGGCGGTCACCGAGCTGGCCAGGCACTTCGCGGCGGCAGGTGAGGAGTTCTACCTGGTCGGCGGGTCGGTCCGCGACGCGTTGCTGGGCAGGCTCTCCGGCGACCTCGACTTCACCACCTCGGCCCGGCCGGACGACATCGAGCGGCTGGTCCGCAAGGTCACCCCTGTCACCTGGGACGTCGGCCGCGCATTCGGCACCATCGCCTGCCAGGTCACCGACCCGGACGGCACCACCTGGCTGGTCGAGATCACCACCTTCCGCGCCGACTCCTACAACGACGACTCGCGCAAGCCGGAGGTGGTCTTCGGCGACCACCTGGGCGGGGACCTCGTCCGGCGGGACTTCACCGTCAACGCGATGGCCGTCTCGATGGCGACCGGCGAGCTGCTCGACCCGTTCGGCGGCCTGGCCGACCTGCGCAACCGGCTGATCCGTACCCCCGCCGCGGCCGAGCTCTCGTTCTCCGACGACCCGCTGCGGATGATGCGGGCGGCCCGGTTCACCTCCCAGCTCGGCTTCCTGTGCACTCCCGAGATCGTCGCGGCGATGACGGCGATGGGTTCCCGGCTGGCGATCGTCTCGGCCGAACGGATCCGCGACGAGCTGGTGAAGCTGCTGCTCACCGACGACCCGCGGCCCGGCCTCGACCTGCTGGTCGAGACCGGGATCGCCGGGATCGTGCTGCCGGAGCTTCCTGCGCTGCAGATGGAGCGGGACGAGCACAACCGGCACAAGGACGTCTACCAGCACTCGCTGACCGTGCTCGACCAGGCGATCGCGCTGGAGAAGGAGCGCGGCCACGCCCCCGACATCGTCAACCGGCTCGCTGCCCTGCTGCACGACGTCGGCAAGCCGGCGACCCGACGGTTCGAACCCGGCGGCAAGGTGAGCTTCCACCACCACGACGTGGTCGGCGCCAAGCTGGTCCGCCAGCGGATGCAGGCGCTGCACTTCTCGACCGAGCAGGTCAAGGCCGTCGCGAAGCTGATCGAGCTGCACCTGCGCTTCCACGGCTACGGGGAGGGGAACTGGACCGATTCGGCGGTCCGGCGCTACGTCCGCGACGCCGGCGACCAGCTGGAGCGGCTGCACATCCTGACCCGCTCCGACTGCACCACCCGCAATGTCCGCAAGGCCCAGCGGCTGCAGCGGGCCTACGAGGAACTGGAGTGGCGGATCGAGGCGCTGGCCGAGCAGGAGGAGCTGGACGCGATGCGCCCCGACCTCGACGGCCAGCAGATCATGGAGCTGCTCGGGATCACTCCTGGCCCGGTGGTGGGTGAGGCCTACCGGTTCCTGCTGGAGAAGCGGATCGACGACGGCCCGCTGGGACCGGAGCGGGCCCGCGAGGAGTTGTTGTCCTGGTGGCAGCAGCGCGCGGGCGAGCCACGGTGAGCGAACCCTGGCCCGACCGGCTCGCCGCCCGTCCGGCCGCCGTGGTGCTGGACTGCGACGGGCTGCTGGTCGACACCGAGCCGAGCTGGGAGGCGGCCGAGGGCGAGATGTTCGCCCGGCGCGGCCTGGCCTACGGCGACGCCGAGCGGGCGCTGTTCCTCGGCGTCAGCGTTCGCGACTCGGCACGGATCATGGCGCAGCGGTTCGGTGAGCCGGGACGGGTGGACGCGCTGTACGACGAGGTGCTCGAGATCGTCGAGGGGCTGCTCGCCGTGGAGGCGAGGGCACTGCCCGGCGCGGTCGAACTGGTGGCGGCCGTGCGCGCCGCGCAGGTGCCGGTCGCGGTCGCCAGCAACTCCCCGCGGGCGGTGGTCGAGTTCTCGCTCGACAGGGCGGGCCTGGCCGGCCAGTTCGACGCTGTCGTGACAGCCGACGACGTCGACCGCCCCAAACCCGCACCGGACCCGTACCTGCTGGCCTGCGCGCTGGTGGGGGCGGACCCGACCGCCTCGGTCGCCTTCGAGGACTCCGCGACCGGGCTGGCCGCCGCCCGGGCCGCCGGACTGGCGACCGTCGGCGTGCCGACCCACCCCGGCGACCTGCCGGCCGACTGGGTGGTGGCCAGGCTGGATGATCCGCTGATCGGACGCTGGCTGGCCGCCTGGTGAGGTTGCTTA
>JAEYNS010000217.1 GCA_023412435.1 Actinomycetes bacterium
AGAGCAACAGCGCGACGCCCGGCACGACGAGCGCGAGCACGACCCCGGCCAGGTGGACGGCCCCGTCGTCGCCGGCGGGGAACACCCCGGCAATCACCAGTCCCACGCCCATCACGGCCACACCCCCGGCCAGGACACGTCCCCAGAGACGGTGCAGGCCCGTCCCGGCGACCAGGAGGAGCAGGCCGGTGACGACCAGTCCGGCGTTGAACAGGGCGAAGCCCGGCGAGCAGATCCGCCGGCCGCCACGGGTGCGGCACGCACTGTCGCCCAGGTCACTGATCATGTTGATGTCCCACGCATAGTCCGTGCCGGGGACGCCGAGGGAGACCGTAACGGTCACCACGAAAGCCAGGCTCGCCACGACGACACCGAGCGAGCCGAGCCGGGCACGCCGGTCGACCTCACTCGGGGACTCCTCGGGCGGCGGCGTCGCGTGGCTCACCCAGCGATGGTAGGCCGGGGCACCTTCGATGCCGTCGTCTCCCGCCGCCGCGCCCGTCACCCAGGGACGCATCGCCGCCCCGGAGCGACGAGCCCGAGCGCGTCCACCCGGCGGCTGCCCAACGAGCCTCCTTTCGGCATGGGAAGCGGGCAGTAGCCGATGTTGGCGAGTGGCCGCCGAGGGCTACCTTCGCGCGCCGTGGCAGGTGATCATGAACCTGTGGGCGGGCTGTCCGGCGCATCCGTCTCGAGCGGCCACCCCTCGTCGGGGTCCAGCAGGGGCGAGAGGCGGTCAGTCGTCGACTTCAGGTCGTCGTGCATCTCTACCAACCATCCTGCTTTCTTCGCCGCTCCCGACAAGCCATCCTCCGTTGACAGCTCAGTGATCTGCCCAATCGATGCTATGACTTGGCCTCCGCTGCCGGGCAGGGCCCGGTACACGATGTAGGCGTCGGGTCCGAAGCCTTGGGTCTCGCGAATGAAATCGAAGCCAAAGGCGCCCGGACCTTCCGTGCGGCGGTACATCGCCTCTACCAGTTCGAACACCGCGTAATCCCACTCGTAATCGATGCCACCCAATTGAGAGAACTCGGCGATGATCTCACCCAGGTTCGGCTCGCTCCCACGCCCCACCGCATTCTCCGGGTCGAGGAGAACTCGCAAGCCAGCCGCCCCCGAGTCGTCAAGCACCGTACCCCCCAGGGCTTGGATCACGCGCGGATCATCCAGGACATCAGCCGCATGTTGAGCGGAAGCTTCGATCGGAACCTGGATCTTGGGTGGCTCTGCGGCTGTGCCAACCCCCGGATTCTGGACAGGGGAGCCGCACTGCCCGCAGAACCGCGAACCACTTGGCAATGGAGTGCTGCAGTCTATGCAGATCGCCATATTCGGGACCTCACCTTTATCACTGAGATGATCGGACGGTCGGCCAGGCGAGACATCTTCTATTCCGAATGCTGGAGCTTCCGGCGTCTCCTCGAGCTCGCCCAGGAGTGTCGAAGCGGCGAGTTGGCCAGCCTTCGCGGCCTTCTTGAGCCAGTGCCTAGCTTCCGGCAGGGCGCCTTGATTGGCGAGCGCCTGTCCAAATCCGAGCATCGCGGCGGCGTCACCCGCCGCTGCAGCGTGCCGGAAATGGTTGGCAGCCTCCATCCATTCCCCGTCCGCGAGGCTCTTGAGACCACGGGCCTTCAGCAGGTCCCAGAGCTGAGCCGCCTCATCATGTTGCGAGAGAGCCGAAAGGTGACGCGCAAGCGACGCAACCGCGTTGGGGTTCTGCGGGTCTCGCTCGAATCTCGTCCTCGCGCGCTCAAGGTCGGGATCCCTGGCGACGAAGGGTGTACTAGTACGCCGTTCGCCCGCGCGGTTGTCCGAGACGCGCGCTTCTGCGGCCTCCACGTCTAGCAGGCCGGCTGGGAGATCGGGAGTTGCACCCGACTGACCGGTCTTCTTGTCGATCCGCTCGACTTCAAGTTGACGAGCGGGCGCGAGGCGGGGCGAGTTGGCACAGTCCATCCGGTCGCAGAGCACGTATCTGCTTCCCGTACGAAGGACGACATCCATCGTCCCGGGCGCCCCGCACACGACGCACTTCCTCGACGCATCGAGCTCCGACTTCGCCTCCTTGATGCTGCGGACACCGCGACCGAAGACTGCCAAGGCGACGTTCCAGAGGATCAAGGCCGGGATCGCGAGCACGGCGAGCACAGCGATGCCGCCCAAGACTGTCAAGAGTGCATCCATCTGCTGCCTACCATCCCGCGCTGAGTTCCCAGTGAGCGGTCGCCCATGAATCGATGCGGCCATCCTGTCATGTGTGTATCGAGCGCGAGAGCTCTCAAGGTGTTGGTGGTCGCCGGTCCGCGCAATCCATCCGGGCGTGATCTTCAGGCAGGTTGGTCGAGGTGAAACAGTCCTGATGCTGCCGCCCATCGTCAGGCGCGGACGGCCACCCAGTCAGTTGCCCGCCACCCGGCTGGCTTGCTACGAGGTCTCCGAGCGCAGGGCGTCCATGGCGATCGTCAGCTCCGAGGTGTCCCATGGCCGCACCACCCGGGCCACCTCGCGTCCGTCGGCGAGAAAGATCAGGGTCGGCCACAGCTTCACCCGGTACGAGCGACCGAGCGGACGGCCCTTGCCGTCCTCGACCAGGATGTGTCGCACCCCGTCCGCCGCGCCCACCACCGAGTCGATCGACGGGGCCGCGGCGCGGCAGTAGCCGCACCAATCCGTGCCGAACTGCAGGACGGTGGCGCCGGGCAGGGCGTCCACCTCGTTGCGGGTGAGGGTTTCGGGCAGGTATCCGGTCGACATGTCGGTCAGGATAGGCGCTCGCTGGTGACGCGGGCTCCCGGTGCCGGAGCATCGGCTCCGATCCGGCGGTTCGCGCTGCACACCGCCGGCTCCCGCGAAAGGATGGGACGAGGCAGCAACGCGACCCGACGACCGCCGTCCGGGGCCGGCGGGCGCACGAAGGACCGGCATGTCATCCAACCTCAGTGACGTGGTGGCCGGCGTGCTTCCGATCGTGATGCTGATCGCGCTCGGCATGCTGCTGCGCCGCGTCCGGGTGCTCGACGACGCCACCGTGGCCGGACTGAAGCGGCTGATCGTGAACGTCTCGCTCCCGGCCGTGCTCTTCACCACCTTCCTGAGGACCAGCTTTCAGCCTGCTTACCTGTGGGTGGTGCTGATCGTCTTCGCGGTCTGCGTCGGGTTGTACGGCGTGGGTCGGCTCGCGCTCAGGGTCGCGGGCGGCTCCCCGTATCTTCCCTTCCTGTTCACCGGCTTCGAACTCGGGATGGTCGGGTTCGCACTGTTCACTGCGGTGTACGGGGTGGACGACCTGCCGGCCCTTGGCGTGCTGGCGCTGGGACACGAGGTGTTCATCTGGTTCGTCTTCGTCACCCTGCTTCGTGCCGCCGGCGCCCAGCGCCAGAGCGCGGCGCAGACGGCGCGGAACCTCCTCACCTCGCCCACCATCGTCGCCATCCTGCTGGGCCTCGCGCTGAACGCCGCAGGGCTTGGGGCCGTGGTCACCGACGGTCCGGTCGGCGGTGCGATCGGGACGGCGCTGGGCTACCTGGCGGGGATGATCGTGCCGCTGATCCTGCTGATCGTGGGCTACGGGTCGCGGCTCAGCCGGGCGGGAATCCGCTCGGCGCTGCCCCTGGTCGCCGTTCGCACCCTGGTGACCCTGGGGCTCGCGCTGCTGATCGGCATGCTGGTGTTCGAACAGCTCCTCGGACTCGACCCGATCTTCCGGCACGCCCTGGTCGCGTTGATGGTGCTGCCGCCGCCGTTCATCATTCCGCTGTTCATTCCCGCCGACCGCCGCGACGACCTCAACTACGTGAACAACGTGCTGTCGATGGCGTCACTCGTCTCGATCACTGTCTTCCTCGGCTACGTGCTCGTCACGAGTTGAGGACGCGGGCCTGCGGCCCTCGCCTCGTCCTCAGAGGCGACGGTCATCGGTAGGGCCGGGATCCATCACCCCGGGGTCGCGGACGGGGTCCTGGCGTGCGTAGCCCTCGTCGACCGGGTCGGCGACCCGTCGGCCCGGGTCCCCGTCCGCGTCGAGCCCGGTGCCCTGCGGCACCAGCCGGTTCGCCTCGTCGAGGTGCGACCGGGCTTCCTGCTGTGCCTGCT
>JAEYNS010000159.1 GCA_023412435.1 Actinomycetes bacterium
GCCCCACCCATGCCGGGCATGCCGCCAGCCATCGCGCCACCGAGGCTCTGCATCATCTTGCGGGCCTCGAAGAACCGGTTCACCAGCGAGTTGACGTCGGAGACCTGGGTGCCGGAGCCCTTCGCGATCCTGGCCCGCCGGGAGCCGTCCAGGAGCTTGGGGTTGGTCCGCTCGGCCGGGGTCATCGAGTAGATGATCGCCTCGATCCGGTCGATCTCCCGCTCGTCGATGCTGTTGATCTGGTCCTTCATCTGGCCCATCCCCGGCATCATGCCGAGGATCTTCGACAGCGGGCCCATCCGGCGCACCGCCTGCATCTGCTGCAGGAAGTCGTCCAGGCCGAACTCGCCCTTGCCCTTGAGCAGCTTCTCGGCGGCCTTCGCCGTCTGCTCGGCGTCGAAGGTCTTCTCCGCCTGCTCGATCAGCGTGAGGACGTCGCCCATCCCGAGGATCCGGGACGCCATCCGGTCGGGATGGAAGGCGTCGAAGTCGTCGAGCCCCTCGCCGTTGGAGGCGAACATGATCGGACGTCCGGTGACCCGGGCGATCGACAGCGCCGCGCCACCGCGGGCGTCACCGTCCAGTTTGGACAGCACGACACCGTCGAAACCGACGCCGTCGGCGAAGGAGCGCGCGGTGTTGACCGCGTCCTGGCCGATCATGGCGTCGACCACGAACAGGATCTCGGTGGGCGACACCGCGTCCCTGATGTCGGCGGCCTGCTGCATCAGTTCGGAGTCGACACCCAGCCGGCCCGCGGTGTCGACGATCACGACGTCGTAGAGACGCTGCTGGGCGTGGGTGATCGACTCCCGCGCCACCTGGACGGGGTCGCCGACGCCGTTGCCGGGCTGCGGGGCGAAGACATGGACGCCGGCCCGCTCGCCCACCACCTGCAGCTGGTTCACCGCGTTGGGACGCTGCAGGTCGGCCGCCACCAGCAGCGGCGAATGGCCCTGGGCCCGCAGCCACCGGCCGAGCTTGCCGGCCAGGGTGGTCTTGCCGGAGCCTTGCAGGCCGGCGAGCATGATCACGGTCGACGGGTGCTTGGCGAACCGCAGCGGACGGGCCTGTCCGCCGAGGATCGCGACGAGCTCCTCGTTGACGATCTTGATGACCTGCTGGCCGGCGTTGAGCGCCTGGTGGACCTCCGCGCCCTTCGCCCGTTCCCGGACGGCGGCGATGAACTCCTTGACGACGCCCAGGTTGACGTCGGCCTCGAGCAGCGCCAGGCGGATCTCGCGGGTGGTCGCCTCGATATCGGCCTCGGTGAGCCGGGTCTTGCCGCGCAGGTTGCGGAAGGCAGCCGACAGGCGGTCCTGCAGGGTGTCGAACACGGGGAACTTCCTCACGCCTTAGGGATACCGGGCAAGCTTACAAGCAGCCCGCCCCCGCTCCCTCCCCCGACCCGGCCGGGGTACCGGCCGGCACCACCACCACGTTCTGCCACATACCGGGCCCGACCGACACAGCTGTCGGCCAGGTCGGCTATCTGGCAGAAGTTGGTGAACAGGTTGGGGATTCGGCTGCGCGGCGGAGCGCTCAGTCCTCGCTGAGCAACGCGTCGACAAAGGCCTCCGGCTCGAAGGGCGCCAGGTCGTCGGCGCCCTCGCCGAGGCCGATCAGCTTCACAGGGACGCCGAGCTCGCGCTGCACCTGGACGACGATGCCACCCTTGGCCGAGCCGTCCAGCTTGCTGAGCACGATGCCGGTGACGTCGACGACCTCGGCGAACACCCGCGCCTGCGTGAGTCCGTTCTGGCCTGTGGTGGCATCGATCACCAGCAGCACCTCGGTGACCGGCAGCTTGCGCTCCACCACCCGCTTGATCTTGCCGAGCTCGTCCATCAGCCCGGTCTTGGTGTGCAGCCGTCCGGCGGTGTCGATCACGACGACGTCCAGCCCGTCGGCGATCCCGCGGGCCACCGTGTCGAAGGCCACGGAAGCCGGGTCGCCACCCTCGGGACCGCGAACGGTGGGCACCCCGACCCGGGCGCCCCAGGTCTCGAGCTGGTCGGCGGCGGCCGCCCGGAAGGTGTCGGCTGCGCCGAGCACCACTGACCTGCCCTCGGCGACGAGGACGCGCGCCAGCTTGCCGATCGTGGAGGTCTTGCCGGTGCCGTTGACCCCGACCACGAGCACCACCCCCGGCCGACCGTCCTCGCCGGTCACCCGCAGGGTGCGGTCAAGGCCCGGATCGACCAGCTTCACCAGCTGGGTGCCCAACACCTGACGGGCCCTGCCCGGGTCGGAGACGCCGTCGATCGCCAGCTCCTTGCGCAGCGCGGTGATCAGCTCGGTGGTCGGGCCCACCCCGAGGTCGGCGGTGATCAGGGTCGCCTCGAGGTCGTCCCAGGCGTCGGCGTCCAGCCGGTCGGCCGCGAGCAGCCCCAGCAGGCCGCGGGCGAACGGGTTGGTGCTGGCTGACAGGCGGCGGCGCAGCCGGGCCATCCGCGAGCCGGGAGCTTCCGGCACGTCGAGCACCGGCGCAGCGGGTTCGGCGGGCTCTGCGGGGACCACCCCGGGCTCGCTGACCTCGCCGGTCGGTTCCTCCGGCTCCGCGGGCGCCTGCTGCGGGAGCTCGGGCGCCGGCTCCCCGCGTTCGAGGGCGGCGCGCCGGTTCGAGGAGATGATGACGACGGCGGCGACGGTGAGGGCGGCGAGGATGCCGCCCACGACCAGCCAGAAGATGAGATCCACGGCCGCCATGGTACGGGGTTCGCACGCCGGGGCCCGCCCCGGCTGTCACGGGCGCCGACGGCCGTGCCCGGTTCAGCGCTTCTGCAGGCTCACCCCCGCCACCTTGTCGAAGGTGTCGGCGCGGTAGGCGTCCACCCCTGCCGGGGAGACCACGTACAGGTGCTCGCCGAGGGTGAGGCCGCGCGTACCGGCCGTGCCGTCGGAGGTCTGCAGCGGCAGCTTCTCGGCGAGGCGGAACTTCCCGTCGGCATAGCGGTAGACGAGATAGCGCTGCGTCGGGCCGCCGTCGCGCCAGGAGGTGGCGGCGAAGCCGATCAGGCCGCGGTCGGTGTCCACCAGCACCGCCTTGTGGTTCGCGAGCGCCTCGGCGTCGTCGTAGGCAACCTTCGTGGCGGTCTGCTCGGAGACGTCGAACGGGTCGGACGTGTCGAACATGCTGAGCTTCATCCCGGTCACCCTGCCGTCGGAGTCGGCAGCCATGCCGAGACCAAGCAGTCGCCCGTCCGCCCACGGGTGCAGGTAGGTGCTGAACCCGGGGATCTTGAGGGCGCTCATCACCGCCGGCTCGCCCGGGTCGGCCAGGTCGAGCGCGAACAGGGGGTCGACCCGCTCGAAGCTCACCACGTAGCCGACCGGACCGTCGAAGCGCACCGACTGCACGGTCTCGTTGCGGGCGAGCTTGGGCAGGGAGCCGACCACCTCGAGGTCGCCGTTGAGGACGTACAGCGCCGGACGGCTGGTCCACCCCTTCTTCGTCTCGCCTGTCACGGTCACCGCCACCCGCAGGTGCCCCTGGTACTCGTCCAGCGCGAACTGGTTCAGCACGACGCCGGGGATGCTGCCCTGGCCGGCGACCGCGAGCTCACCTGCGTCGAGCCGGATCCGGGTCAGCCGGGTGACGGCCACGCCGCCGCGCAGGTCGTCGACCCCGGCCGCCTTGCGGGCCTTGGCCGACAGGGACGCCTCGTGGTCGACGCCGGCCAGGAACAGGTTGTCGCCGCTGAGGTAGACGGTCTGGGAGCCGCCGAGCACCGATTCGGTGTCCACCCGCTCGGCCTTCGCCAGGTCGATGCTGCTGGCCACCGCGTACCGGGGACCGTCGGGGAAGGGGAGGATCAGGCAGTCGGCGGCGTCCACCGCGGCCCGCTCGCCGTCGCGGGTGACCAACGGGACGAAGGTCTCGGGGTCGTCGGGGTCGATCGCGTCCGGATCGACGACGAGGTACTCGGTGACCAGGTACAGCAGCGTCCCGGCCAGCCGGGAGGTCACGTAGGCACCGCTCTGGCCCAGGCTGGTGAGGTACTTCGGCGAGCCGGGGTTGGACACGTCGTAGAGCAGCGCCCTGGTCTGGGTGGCGTCGAACGGGACGTAGGTGGTGGTCACGGCGGCGGGCAGATCGGCCACCCGCGGGGCGTACTCGGTGACCAGCACCACAAGGGTCGACTCGTGCAGCATGAGGTCGACGACCGGACCCTGGACCACATACTCGTCGGCGCTCCGCTTCGGGGCGGCGGGCGGGGAGGCGGTGTCGATCCGCGCGAGTTCCCTCGTGGTGCCGCCGGAGGCCTCGACGAGCACCACCTGCTTGCCCGAGGCGATGAACAGGGTGCTGCCGTCGCTCTTGACCACGTCGCCCTCGTCGATCCCGGCCACCTGGCTGTTGGTGTGCCAGCTTCCATCCCTGTCGCCGGAGCCCACCGAGGGCACACCGGACGCGCCCGCGCCGTCCTGCGCCGCTCCAAAGCCGGCCTCGCTGCCGGGGTAGCCGTACCAGTTCTCGGCGGCCGCCCTGATCGCCGAGTAGAGCTCGCCGTACCCACCGGTTCCCCCTCGGTCGTCGCCGACAGGGCCCGGTACCCGCGGCGGGTCGGAGACCTCCAGGTCGGTCGTTCTGCCCACCAGCCCGGGGATCAGCGCGATCCCTGCGACCAGGACGACGCCCGCCGCTGCGGCCAGCCAGCCGAGGCCGTGCCCGCGGCGGTGGGGGGCCGCCACCGCGGGCACGGCAGGGGGATCCTCCGCGGCGAGCGTCCGCAGCAGGTCGTCCCTCGTCTGGTCATCGGGCCGCATCTGCCGTGCCATGTCGTCGAAGAAGTCCCGGTCATTCATCGAACAGCCCTCCCTGGAGCTTGTCGCGCATCAGACTGCGGCCGCGGGACAGCCGCATCTTCACAGCACCCGACTCCAGTCCGAGCAGCTCGGCGATCCTGGCGACGGGAAGGTCCTCGAAGTAGAACAGGTGGAGTACCGACCGGTACGTGTCGGGCAGCGAGCGGAGCGCCCGGAACACCACGTTCTGCTCGTCGGTGGCGAAGCTGAACTGGGCCGGGAGCTCGCCGGCGTCCTGCGCGCTGAGCGGGACGACGCGGGTGCGCCAGGAGCTGCGGGTCACGGCGCGGGCACAGTTGAGGGTGGTGGTGATCAGCCACGCCTTGCGATGGTCCTCGCTGCGGCACTCCGGTCGGCGGCGGTGGTAGGTCAGGAACACGTCCTGGAAGACATCGTCGGCGTCACCGCGGCAGCGGGTGTGGGTGAGGGCGATGCCGTACACCATCGCCTCGTAGCGCTGCACCACCCCTGCGGAGTCCAGCGGGAGCAGGGGCTCGTCGGCGACGACTCCGTCCACCGCGCCCAGCGTGCCTGCGTCCACCGTCGCTCCGCTCCCCCGTGGTCGAGGTCCGCTACCGGTTGCGGGCCTCACCCCTAACTGCGCACGGCGCGGGGAAAGGTAACACTGCGGTGGCGGACGTTGCCAGGGGAGCCGGCGGGTCAGGAGACCTTGGGTTGCTCCCCTGTGTTCTCCACGCCGGAACCGGCGCTCTTGATGCGCAGATCCTCGAAGAAGTTGACCAGTCCCGGGGGCGGCGGGGCCTCACCGTTGAGGTGACGCGCGGTCTGGGCCATGGCGCTGCGGACCTTGGGGGCGCGCTGACCCGAGGTCCCCTGCATGCCGATGGCCACGACGGCGATGATGCCCAGCGCTATCGCCAGGATCACCAGCATCATGATGGTGGCAAGAGCCATGGTGGGCCTCTTCCGTGGGGGGACGCAGGCCAGTTTACGCCCCCGGGGAAAGCGCGGTCAGTCCTCGCGCAGCCGCTGGCTGATCACCGTGGAGATCCCGTCGGAGCGCATGGTGATGCCGTAGAGGGCGTCGGCGATCTCCATGGTGCGCTTCTGGTGGGTGATCACCAGCAACTGGCTGTTGTCGCGCAGTTCGCTGTAGATCTCGAGCAGCCGGCCGAGGTTGGTGTCGTCGAGGGCTGCCTCGACCTCGTCGAGGATGTAGAACGGGCTCGGCCGTGCCTTGAACAGCGCGACCAGGAAGGCCACCGCCACCAGCGACCGTTCCCCGCCCGACAGCAGCGACAGCCGCTTGACCTTCTTGCCGGCCGGACGGGCTTCGACCTCGACCCCTGTGGTCAGCCACTCCCCCGGCTCGGTGAGCACGAGGCGTCCCTCGCCGCCGGGGAAGAGCCTGCTGAACGACTCCTCGAAGGCCTTCTCGACGTCCGCGTAGGCCTCGGCGAAGACCTGCTGGACGCGGGTGTCGACCTCCTCGATGATGCCGGCGAGGTCGGCCCTGGTCCGCCGCAGGTCCTCCAACTGCTCGGCGAGGAAGGCGTGACGTTGCTGGAGGGCGTCGAACTCCTCCAGCGCCAGCGGGTTGACCCTGCCCAGCACCGCCAGATCGCGCTCGGCCCTGCGCAGCCGCTTCTCCTGCTCCGCCCGCTGGTACCCGACGGGGTCGGGCCGCGGGTCGTCGGGGCCGAGCGGGGTGCCGTCGGGTGCGGTCAGGACCTCCACCGGCTGGTCGGGTCCGTAGCCGGCCACCAGGGCGTCCACCTCGAGGCCGAGCTCGGCCAGCGACTTCTCGGCCAGTGCGTCCACCTTCATCTGCTGCTGGGCGCGAGCCAGTTCGTCGCGGTGGGCCGAATCGACCAGCTCCTCGAACTGGCGGGCGAGCTCGCGCCCGCGCGAGCGGGCGGCGCCGAGTCGCGCCTCGGCGTCGGAGCGGCGGGCCTGCGC
>JAEYNS010000022.1 GCA_023412435.1 Actinomycetes bacterium
CTGTGGTACGGCTTCCTGGACAACAACGCGGGCGTGACCTGGCGGGCGCTGATCGGGCTCGCGGCGCTGGCGGTGGCCTGGCGGGCGGCCAGGGCGCGGCGGCCGGCCGAGGCAGGCGTGCTGATCGCCTTCGCCGTCGCGGTCCTGCTGGACGCCGCCGGCCTGCTGCCCTCGGCCAGCTTCCTGCACGACCGGACGCCGCAGGCGGTCGGCGTGCTGGCCGGTGCGGTGGCCCTCGGGGCCGCAGTGGTGCTGGCGCTGCGCGGGTCGCTGACCCGCCGACGGGCGGTGGGGGTGCTCACGGTGCTGCTGCTCGCCGTCCTCTACCCCCATCGCGGGGTACTGGCTGACCCGGCCTCGGCAGTCCTGGTGTTCAGCGCGCCGATGGTGATCCTGTTCGGCCTCACCTGGCGGATCCTGACCGACGCCCAGTTCACCCGCCAGGGCTCCCGCCACTTCCCGCAGTCGACCCGGGTCCTGCTGTTCCTGGCGAACTCACTGTTCGCCGTCACCAACATCGCCTTCGTCGCCCTGGCGCGCGCCACCGGCACCCAGATCGACACCGGTATCTGGGCCGATCTGGGCGCCGACCAGCTCGGCGACCCGCTCTTCGTCGTCAGCGTCGTGGCGGGCGCCTGGCTGGTGCTCGCCGGAGCTCAGTACACCCGCGACGCGTCGACCAGGTCGGCCCCGGCCAGCGACTCGACGAACTCCGACACCGTCGTCGGCTTGGAGAACATCGGGTAGTCGTAGCTGATCGCGTTGTCGTGCTCGGCGGCAGACGTGGCGGCCACGCCGTCGGTCAGCGTGATGACCTCATAGCCGCGCTCGTAGGCCGATCGCATCGTCGACTCGACGCAGCAGTTGGTGAGGAACCCGCCCAGCACGATGGTCTTGATGCCCTTGGACCGCAGGATGAAGTCGAGGTTGGTCGAGCCGAAGGCGTCCAGCCCACGCTTGCCCTCGATGACGATGTCGCCCTCCTCGGGGGCCACGTCCGCGACGATCTCGGCCCCCCAGCTGCCCTTCACGAACGAACTCGTGTCGACGACGCCCTTCAGGATGCCGTAGGGGTGGCTGGTGATCTCGCCGTAGCCGGGCGCGAACTCGATCGGCGAGTGGACGATGGTGACGCCTGCCCGGCGGGCTGCCGGGACGGCGTCGGCCACCTTCTCCAGCATGCCGGTGGAGGCCATGCACTCGGCGACGGCGCCGTGCAGGGATCCCCCTTCCGAGGTGAAGTCGTTCTGGAACTCGATGAGGACAAGGGCAGTGGTAGCAGGGTCCATCGGTGCGCCTTTCGGTGAGCAGAGTCCGGTGAGCGTGACGGTACTCCCGGAGCCTGCCCGCCGCAGGGATCTCAGTCGAAGATCGGGCCGACCGTCCGGGTCCGCTTCAGTTCGAAGAAGCCGGGGAAGGTGATCACCTTGACCAGCCCATCCCACAGCTCGCCCGCCGCTTCTCCCGTCGGGGCCGGCGAGATCACCGGGCCGAACAGGCTCCTGCCGCGCACCTTCACGACCGGGGTGCCGACGTCGTGGCCGACCGGATCCATCCCTTCGTGGTGGGAGGCCCGCACCGCGTCGTCGTTGGCGTCGGTGAGCGCCGTGTCGGCCAGTTCCACCGGCAGGCCGGCGTCGCTCAGGGCGGCCCGGTAGGTGGTGACATCGTTCGGCTCTCCACCGGGGTGGATGCGGGTGCCGACAGCGGTGTAGAAGTCGCGCAGCCCCTGCTGGCCGTGCTGATCGGCGACCGCGAGGCAGACCCGCGGCCCGCCCCAGCCCGCGTCCATGGTCGCCCGGTAGCGCGGTGACAGCTCCCGGCCCTCGTTCAGCACCGACAGGCTCATCACGTGGAACCCCACCGTCACCGGACGAACCCGCTCCACCTCAAGCGCCCAGCGGGAGGTCATCCACGCCCACGGGCACATCGGGTCGAACCAGAGGTCGAGCGTGGTCGGGTCGGGAATCGTCGTGGTGTCGGTTTCAGGCATGGGCCGAGTCTAGGTAGCGAGCGACGGGTGACCGCTGCCATCGTCCTCGACCTGGGCGGGGTGCTCTCCTGGCCCGCCGACCTTTTCACCGGCCCCGCCGCGCTGCTCGGCGTGGCGCCCGAGGCCTACGAGGCCGCGTACTGGACGGGCCGCACCAGGCTCGACAGGGGCGACCCGCCGGCCGGATACTAGGGCCCGCTGCTGAGGGCCGTCGGCGTGGAGCCGACGGCGGAGCTGATCGACCATCTCGCGCACTACGACATGGCCCTGTGGTGCAGGTTCCGGCCGTCCGCTGTCGAGTTGCTCACCACCATCGCGGGCTGGGGGCAGCAGGCGGTGATCCTCAGCAATGCGCCAGCAGCGCTGCGTCCGGCCGCCGAGGCCAGCGACTGGTACCCGCTGGTCGAGCGGCTGTTCATCTCCGGCGAGCTCGGCCTGATCAAGCCCGACCCACAGGTCTACCGGCACGTGACGGCCGAGCTGGGCGTCGAGCCGTCCGACGTGGCGTTCATCGATGACCGGCCCGCCAATGTCGCGGGTGCGACCGACATCGGCTGGCAGGCCCACCTGTGGACCGACGACGCCGACTCCCTCGTGTGGCTGCGCGACGTCGTCGCCGGGCGCTAACGCTCCCAGAGCACACCCAGGCAGCGGCTGGCCGCCGGGCCGCTCGCCGCGTTCATCCAGAACGGCGGCACCAGCAGGGTGCGGCACAGGTCCTCGGTCACCTCACGCAGACCGTCCTCGGCCCCGGCGTCCGCCAGCCCGTTGCCGGTGCAGCCGCCGAACTGGAACCCGACCGCCGTCCCCTGGATGAGCAGGAAGGCCTCGGGGTCGGCCGGAAGGGTGCCGCACTCGGCCTGCGACCCGTCGGGCCCGCCGCCACCCGGAGCCGCGAGGATCGCGTCCCAGGCCGCGGCGGCAGCCTCGCCGTCCAGCCGGGACGAGGACCGCAGGCCCGGCCAGGCGTCGGGGTTGGTGTCGTAGGCGCAGAGCACGATCGGCAGGCCGGCCAGGCCGGCGAGGTCGGTCGCGGTCGTCTCCGGCGGCGCGGCGGTCGGGCACCCGTTGTGGTCGACCGGCACCTGCCGCGCGGTGGCGAGGATCTGTTCGGCGAGTGGCGCGCCGGCGTCGTCGATCACCACCGTGACCACCACGCTTGCGACGGTGAGCCGGTGGGCGGTCCAGCCGTCGGGCAGCGACTCGACGGTGGCGACGGGCTCGGGTGCGATGGCCAGGTAGGGGACGAGTTTGTCGGCAGGGATCACGCCTTCGCAGAGGATCGCCGGCACCGCACCCAGGTTGTGGGCGAGGTCGACGTACGGAGCCTGCGGCCACTCCTCGCTGATGCACCAGGCGCTGGTCGGCGCCTGGCCGTAACCCCAGTCGTCGGGAACCTGCACCACGACGTCGCGGTAGGACTCCCAGCGGAACCCCGGCTGCGGCTTGTCGAACCCGGCCTCGCGGTCCGGGGCCGGGGCCATCTCCGGCGCCGACTGCGCCTCCGCGCCGCCGCCCGCGTCGGGCGGTGCTTCGGCGGGGGCAGCGCCCATGGTGGCCATTCCCGCCTGCTGCAGGTAGGGCAGGACGGTGAAGCCGAGCAGCCCGACCAGCCCGAGCACGACGGCGGCCGCGACCGCCGTCGACCAGCCACGGCCGGAGGCGGACGTCGGCAGGTCGGCTGCGTCGATCGGCTGGAAGGTCTCGGCCTCCGCTGCGTCACGCAGCGAATCGCGGAAGGCACGCTCCTCGGCGTCGAACCTCTCAGTCATGGTCACCCTCCTTCGCAAGCCGGGCGCGGAGCGCGACGAGCGCGCGGTGGACGTGGGAGCGGGCTGTCGGTTCCTGGCAGCCGAGGATCTCGGCGATCTCGCTGAAGGACCGGTCCTCGTAGAAGCGCAGCACCACCGCCGCCCGCTGCAGCGGCGGGAGGTCGCCGCACAGCCGCAGCGCCTCGTCGGCGGCCGCCACCTCGATCGCAGGGTCCTCGGAGACCGGGGCCCTGGCCAGCAGCGCCGGATCCTCCGAAGGCACCAGCCGACGCACCTTGCGCCACCGCGAGACGTGCGCGTTGACGATGGAGCGGCGGACGTAGGCGTCCACCCCACCCCGGCGCGCGACCTGGCGCCAGCGGGGGAAGAGGCCGGTGAGGGCGTCCTGAACGGCGTCGTGGGCGTCCTCGCGGTTGCGCGTCACCAGGTAGGCGAAGCGCAGCAGCGACACCGAACGGGTCGCCACGTAGTGCTCGAACGTGATCGGCACCGCCTCGGCCGCCGGGTCGCTCACCCAGACCCCCTCAAAGGTAGTCACGCCATGCCCACGTCCCGCGGCGGGACTTCGTTGCAGCCCGCGGCCGTGGGCTCACTCGCCCGGGTAGCGAACCCCCACCTGGGCGCGGATCTCGTCCATCACCTCCATGATGGCGACTGTCTCGGCCAGCGGCAGCAGCGGCGACTCGCGGTGCCCGTCGGCCACCAGCTGGGCGAAGTGGGCCGCCTCGTGGCTCATCGCCTCGTGACCGACCTGCCCGTCACCTGGCCAGCTGGACTGCCCGGAGCCCGTCACGAGCCGGACGGTGCCCGGGTTGTAGAACGGCGAGTCGAGCTCGATGCGGGCCTTCGAGCCGCTGATCGACGCCGCGGTGGGCGTGCTGGCCGCCAGGGTGGTGTGCAGCACGGCGCGCGCCCCGGGGTGGTCGGCGAACTGGTCGAGCACGATCGCCGCCTGCCGGTCGACGCCGTCCTCGGTGAGGTCGCCGATCGCCTGCACCCGTCCCGGCAGCCCGAGGACGAAGACCGCGTAGGAGACCGGGTAGATGCCGAGGTCGAGCAACGCCCCGCCGGCCAGGGTCGGGTCCATCAGTCGCTTGACGTGGGTCAGTGCCTGGCCGTGGTCGGCCAGCACCGTCTCCAGTTCGCCGAGGACGCCGTCGGCCAGCAGTTGGCGGACGACGTCGGCGCGGGGCATGAACCGTGCCCACATCGCCTCCATCAGCGTGACGTCGGCAGCCCTCGCGGCAGCCACCACCTCGCGGGCCTCGGCGGCGTTGCGGGTGAACGCCTTCTCGACCAGCACGTGCTTGCCGGCCTGGATCGCCAGCAGGGCGTGGGCGTGGTGCTCGCTGTGGGGAGAGGCGACGTAGATCGCGTCCACCTCCGGGTCGGCGACCAGTTCCTCGTACGACCCGTAGGCCTTCGGGATGCCGTGCTCGGCGGCGAACGCGGACGCCCGCTCGGCCGAGCGGGACCCGGCAGCCACGAACCGCTGGCGGGTGAACTTCCGGGCAGCCCTGACGAAGGTGGCGGCGATCCCGCCGGGAGCGAGGACGCCCCAGTTCAGCGGGGGCGCCACAGCCGGATCCGGCGTGCGGGCTTCAGGGGTCACAGGCACGGTCATGGCGAACAACCTATCGAGCCGGACGGCTCGCCGCTCAGCCGCGGCGTCCAGCTTCTGCCACCAGCAGGGGCTGGCCGACACATCTGGCAGCCAGGGTGGTTATCTGGCAGAAGTTGGACGGCAGGCCCGGCGGCGTCCCCGACCGGCTGGACAACCCCGCCCCACGCCGCCGCCAGCTTCTGCCACCAGCTGGGGCTGGCCGACATATCTGGCAGCCAGGGTGGTTATCTGGCAGAAGTTGGGCGGAAGGTCAGGTCAGGGTGGCGACCAAGATGGCCTTGATCGAGTGCATCCGGTTCTCGGCCTGGTCGAAGACGATGGACGCCGGCGACTCGAAGACCTCATCGGTCACCTCGAGCTCGGGAAGCCCGAAGCGCTGGAAGACCTGCTCCCCGACGGTGGTCTCCCGGTTGTGGTAGGCCGGCAGACAGTGCATGAACCTGACGTCGGAGACCCCGGTGCGCTCCAGCAGCGCGGTGTTGACCTGGTAGTCCTGCAGCAGCAGGATGCGCTCGGTCCAGACGCTCTCCGGCTCCCCCATCGACACCCAGATGTCGGTGTGGATGAACTGGCACCCCTTCACGCCGTCGATGTCTTCAGTCAGGGTGATCCGGGCCCCGGTCTGCTCGGCCAGGGACTGGGCCCGCTCCACGACCCAGGCCGGGGGCAGCAGCTTGCGGGGAGCCACCATGCGGACGTCCATCCCCAGCAGCGCGCCCCCGACCAGCAGCGAGCAGCCGACGTTGAACCGGGCGTCCCCGACATAGGCGAAGGTGATGTCGCGGTCCTCGCGTCCGCTCGCCTCGCGCATCGTGAACATGTCGCACAGGCTCTGGGTGGGGTGCCACTCGTCGGTCAGCCCGTTCCAGACCGGCACCGAGGAGTATCTCGCCATCTGCTCGACGGTGGCCTGCCGGGCGCCGCGGTACTCGATGCCCTGGTAGAGCCGCGACAGCACCCGCGCGGTGTCGGCGGGCGACTCCTTGTGCCCGAGCTGGGACGAGTTGCCGTCCATCTGCGTGACGTGGGCGCCCTGGTGATGGGCGGCGACCTCGAACGCCGACCGGGTCCGGGTGGAGGTCTTCTCGAAGATCAGCGCGATGTTCATGCCGCTCAACCGCTGCACCTCGGTGCCGCGGCGGCGGGCGTCCTTCAGCTCCCCGGTCAGGTCGAGCAGCCGTCGCCATTCCGCGGGGGTGAAGTCGAGTTCCTTGAGGAAGTGCCGCCCGGTCAGGCTGATGCTCACGCTGGACCCTTTCGCTGAGAAGGACAGCCCAACTCTGTCACGGACGGTGCCGCCACGGGACGGGGACGTCCGCGGTCGCGCGGAGTCTCGCCCCTGCCGACGATCTCGCAGCCCGCGACCAGCCGTGACAGCATGGGGCCATGCTGATCCGCTTCCTCGCCAGCGGTCTCGCCCTGGCCGTGGCTACCTGGCTGCTGGACGGGATCACCGTCGCCAACGACCAGGCGGAGACCCAGGTCCTGACCCTGCTCGCGGTCGCGGCCATCTTCGGGGTGGTGAACAGCATCGTGAAGCCACTGTTCCGGATCGTGACCGCGCCGCTGATCTTCCTCACCCTCGGGCTGTTCCTGCTGGTGATCAACGCCCTGTTGCTGATGCTGGTGTCCTGGCTGGCCGGCGAGCTCGGGCTGGACTGGCACGTCGAAGACTGGGGGACCGCCTTCCTCGGCGCGCTCATCGTGTCGGTCGTCAGCTTCATCCTGAATGCCTTCCTCGGCAAGCGCGGGACTGATCACCGGTGAGCTCTCCGCACGTCATCTTCGTCTGCTGGGGCAACATCTGCCGCTCGCCGATGGCCGAGGCGGTGGCCAGGCACTGGGCCGGGCGGGACGGCGTGGACGCCGTCTTCAGCAGCGCGGGGGTGAGTTCGGAGGAGGCCGGCAACCCGATGGACGCCCGCGCGGTCGCCGCGCTCCGCCGGGCGGGCTACCCGGCGGTCAGCCACACCGCCCACCGGATCACCGCGAGCGAGATCCGCGACGCAGCGGTGGTGGTCGCGATGGAGGACCTGCACCTGGACCGGATGCTCCGGTTGGTGCCGGATGCCGGCAACCTGCGGCTGCTGACCGACTTCGACCCGAGCGCGGTCCCCGGGACCGGTGTGCCCGACCCGTGGTACGGCCCCGCGGCAGGGTTCAACGACACCCTCGCCTCGATCGAGGCGGCGATGCCGCACCTGCTGGAGCACGTCCGCGAGTTCTCCGCGCGGATCCGCTGATCCGACACCGCCCGGGCTTGGGAGCGGCGGGGGCGCCAGCCGTGGCAGGCTTGGACCATGCACATCCTTGTTGTGGACGACGACCAGGCGGTCCGCGACTCCCTGGCCCGCTCGCTGCACTACTCCGGGTACGAGGTGACCACCGCCGTTGACGGCGTCGAGGCGCTGGCCAGGCTCTCCGCGATCCGTCCGGACGCGGTGATCATGGATGTGATGATGCCGCGGCTGGACGGCCTGGAGACCACCCGCTCGCTGCGGGCGGGCGGCAACGATGTGCCGATCCTGGTGCTGACCGCCCGCGACGCCGTCGGCGACCGGGTGGACGGCCTCGACGCCGGCGCCGACGACTACATGGCCAAGCCGTTCTCCTTCGAGGAGCTGCTGGCGCGGCTGCGCGCCCTCACCCGGCGCTCGGCGCGTCCGTCCAGCTCCGAGGAGCCCGGCTCCGAGCTGCTGTCCTTCGCCGACCTGTCGCTGGACCTGCAGACCCGCGAGGTGCAGCGCGCCGGCCGGCGGATCAGCCTCACCCGCACCGAGTTCGCCCTGCTGCAGACCTTCCTGGAGAACCCGCGCCGGGTGCTGGAGCGCAGTTGGCTGCTCAACGAGGTCTGGGGGTTCGACTTCCCCACCACAGCGAACTCGCTCGAGGTCTACATCGGCTACCTGCGCCGCAAGACCGAGGGTGAGGGAGAGTCCCGGCTCATCCACACCGTGCGCGGCATCGGCTATGTGCTGCGCGAGACCCCGCCGTGACCCGCTGGCTCCGCTCGCTCCTCTCTGTCACCAACCGGCCGCTGCACGACCGGCTCGCGTTCCTTGTCTCGGCAGCGGTGGCCGGCGCGGTGGCCATCACCGGCATAGCCGCGTACGTCATCACCAACCTCGCCATCTACGACCAGCTCGACCAGGAGCTGATCGAAGTCGCCGCCGTGACCAGCGAGTGGATCGCGAGCGACATCGAGGGGATGGGCGGGCTCAACCAGGACGCGCTGCAGACCGCGAACGTGACCCTGCTCGTCGTCCGGGCCGACCACCGCACCCAGCGGCCGCCGGGCAGCAATGCCGAACTGCTGGTGATCACCGCCAGGGAGATCGCGGTGGCGCGCACCCAGACCGGGTCCTCGGCCCGCTCCGGGGTCGACACCGCCGGCGAGCCCTACCGGATCGTCGCGGTGCCGGTCTCCGACGGCGTCCACAACTACGCGCTCGTGCTGGGGCGTCCCCTCGGGCCCACCAACCAGATCCTGCGAATCCTGGCTTTCTCGCTGCTCACCTTCGGCCTGGCCGCCGCGCTGGTCGCCGGCGCCACCGGCTGGGTGATCGCCCGCTCGGGCCTCGAGCCCATCCAGCGGCTCACCCAGGCGGTCTCGCGGGTGACCGAGACCGACGTCCTCGCCCCGCTGGAGCTGGGCGGGATGGACGAACTCACCGACCTGTCGCGCGCCTTCAACGCGATGATGCGCAACCTCGCGAGCTCGAGGGAACGGCAGCGCCGGCTGATCGCCGACGCCGGCCACGAACTGCGCACCCCGTTGACCTCCCTGCGAACCAATGTCGAGCTGCTGGTGGCCGACGACCGGCAGGGGATGCTGCCGCCGGGTGCCCGCGGCGAGATCCTGCGCGACATCGCTGCCCAGCTGGGCGAGTTCACCACCCTGATCGGCGACCTCGTCCACCTCTCCCGGGAGGACAGCGTCGCCCCGGCCCCGGAACCGATCGACCTGCGCGAGGTGGTGGAGAACGCAGTGGCGCGGGCGAAGCGGCGCGGACCCGGCCTCACCTTCGACGTCATGCTCGACCCGCTGTACCTGGTCGGCGAGCCGGAGAGCCTGGAGCGGGCCGTCACGAACCTGCTCGACAACGCGGTGAAGTTCTCGCCGCCGGGTGGCACCATCCGCGTCCACCTGGAGGGAGACCGGCTGCGGATCTCGGACGAGGGCCCGGGCATCAACGAGGAAGACCTGCCGCACGTGTTCGACAGGTTCTACCGCGCCTCCACCGCGCGAACCACCCCCGGCTCGGGGCTCGGCCTGTCGATCGTCGCCCAGACCATCAAGGCCCATGGCGGCTGGGTGAAGGCCGGTCGGTCGGCTGACGGTGGCGCCGAGTTCACCATCCGGCTGCCCGGCACCAGCGAGCAGCCGGCCTCGCCCGCGGAGATCACCACCGGCGAGCTGCCCAGGGTGACCGAGTCGTCACAGACTGCCAAATAGCGGCCCTGGCCGGCCTCGGCGTCGCCCGGCGCTGCTGGCTGGCAGAAGTTGGCGGCTGCTCAGCCGAACGGCCACGGGTTGGGGGTGCAGCCCTTGAGGTCGTCGCCCTGTGAGGCCATCACCGGGGCGGGCTTGCCGGCCTTCTTGCAGGAGGCCTTGTCCTCGCCCAGGTAGCGGCCGACAGCATGGTTGACCAGGTAGCGGCGGAAGCCCGTGGTGTCACCGCCGTAGGTGGCGGACGGGGTCTGCCAGCCGCCGGCGGCCAGCACGAGCTTCGAGCCCCGCACGCAGACCCAGGCGTCCTTGCCGCACTTGGCGTCCGCGACCTGGGGCGCGCTCACGTAGACGGTGAAGTCGGCCTTCTTCGGATCCTTCACCAGCGCGAACCGGACGGTGCCGCTGCCCGCCCAGCTGCGCGGGTCGTTGAGCACGTCGGCGATCTCGCCGGCCACCTGGTTGGCGTCCAGCTTCGCCGCCTTCTCCACCTTCACGATGAAGGTGTGCTGACGGCCGGTGCCGCTGACCGACTTGCGTGCCAGCGTCGAGGTGGCGAACCTGTCGGCGGCCGTGGACGGGCTCGTGGACGGCTTGGGCCTGGACGACTTCGTGGCCGTCGGCTTCGCGGTCGGGGAGGAACTCGGCGTCGAGGCCGGCGAGGCAGTCGTGCGGGTGGGCGTGGGCTTCGGCGGCGGGGTCACGCTGCCCGTGGGCACCCCGGCCCTGACCACCGGCTCGGCGAGCGCGTCGGCCCACAGGCCCAGCCCCACCAGCACGGCGACCCCTGCGACCAGGGCGAAGACCAGCCGGGGGCCGAGCCACCGGGACGCGCCGGATCCGGCAGGGGGAAGCGGACTCACCGTTTCACCCTAACCAGCAACCCGGGCGCCCCGGGGGACCGCCACGGCTAGTCGGCCAGGATGACCAGCAGGGTGCGGGGACCGTGCACGCCCTCGACCCGGTTCAGCTCGATGTCGGAGGTCGCCGACCCGCCGCTGATCCAGGTCAGCGGGCGTCCGGCGGCGATCGACGCGGCCAGGCGTCCGACCGCCTCGGGGACATCGGAGACCACCTGGTCGGCCCGCACCACGCACAGGTGCAGGTCGGGAACCAGCGACAGGGCCCGCCGGCCCTGGTCGGCGGCGTGGTCGAGGACTATCGTCCCGGTCTCGGCGATGCTCACCACCGAGGCGGTCAGCACCCCGTCGGTCCCGTTGAGTTCCTGGTGGGACAGCGGGGGGTCGTCCTCGCGCACCGTCACCCCGGCCTCGGCGACCGCGGCCCGCCAGGCGGCGTCCACGCCGGCCGGCACCACCATCGAGCCGACGCCCTTCTCCTTCAGCAAGGCGGTGATGGTTGCCGGCACCTCGGCGGCCGGTACTCGCCGGACGACAGCCTTGTAGTCGACCACCATCTCGACGAACCGCTCCAGGATGTCCGGCATCGGCGTCGGCCGGCCGTACTCCCACGGGATCGGGACGTCGAGCGCCGGATCGGGCTGGACGACGTCGGACAGGGCCTCACGGATCCGGCCCAGGATCACCTCACGCGCGCTCACTTCGAGCCCTCCTCGCCGCGGTTCTTCTTCCACCAGGCCCGGAACGTCTCCTTCTCCGGCATCTTCAGGTCGCGTGCCCTCGTCCACGGGGACGCGGGCCACGGCAGCGGTCCGAGGTGGGTGGTCTTCGCGAGCACCTTGGCCGCCAGTTGCGACAGCGCCTCGACCGCCTCCAGGCGGCCCGCCTTGCCGAAGGCCCACTTGGCCCCCGCCATCACCATCGGTTCGAGGTGCGGCCGCGCCTCGTGGCGCTTCTTCTCCGCTACCTTGTGGCGCATGTGCACCAGCAGGTCGGGCAGCGGGATCTGCACCGGGCAGACGTCAGCGCAGGCACCGCACCGGCTGGAGGCGAACG
>JAEYNS010000172.1 GCA_023412435.1 Actinomycetes bacterium
GGGTGGCCGACACCGGCTTCATCGTGCGCGTCGGGCCCCAGGACGGCCCCACGGTGGCGATCCGCGCCGAGCTTGATGCGCTGCCGGTGATCGAGCAGACCCAGGTGCCGTGGGCCTCCACGAACGACGCCATGCACGCCTGCGGCCACGACGTCCACATGGCCGCCGCCTGGGCGCTGGTCCAGGCCGCCCGCCGGATCGCCGACCTCCCGGCGGGGCTGCTCGGGGTGTTCCAGCCACGCGAGGAGGTCCAACCCTCCGGTGGCGAGGATGTCGCGACCTCAGGACTGCTGGCCCGTCATGACGTCCGCGCGGTGGTGGGCGTCCACGTCCAGCCCCGGGTGCCGGCCGGGGTGGTCAGCACCGGCAGCGGCGGGGTGAACGCCGCCGCAGACGAGTTCGACATCGTGGTGCACGGCCAGCCCGGCCACGGCGCCTACCCGCACGTCACGATCGACCCGATCCCGATCCTGGCGAGCATCGTGCTCGGGCTGCAGGAGCTCATCGGACGCACCGTGGACCCCGTCCGGCCCGCCCTGATCACCGTCGGCCAGATCCGGGCCGGCGCCACCCACAACATCATCCCGGCCAGCGGCTCGCTGCACGGGATCATCCGCACCATGCACGACGACGACCAGGAGCACCTGCACGCGGCGATCCGGCGGCTCGCCGAGCACACCGCCCGAGCCCGCGGCGCCCGGGCCGAGGTCAGGATCATCACCGGCGACCCGGTGCTGTACAACGACGCGCGGCTGGCCCGCACCGTCGACCCGCTGCTCGCCACCACCGGCATGATGGTCGCCCACGAGCCGTTCCGCTCGCTGGGCGCCGACGACTTCTCGCACTACGCGCGGGTAGCACCGAGCCTGATGGTGTTCGTCGGGACGGGCCGGGGCCCGACCACCGACGGGCGCCACGAGATCGGTCTGCACCACCCCGAGTTCCTCCCCGACGAGGAGTCGGTCAGCCGGGCGGCGACGGCGCTCGCCGCGGGCTACGTCGGGGCCGCGCACCTGGCCGGCGCGCTGTAGCGCAGGTCAGGGCAGGCGCAGCAGGTAGCAGCCGTCCTCGGTCAGGGTGCGGTCGCGCTCGACCGAGTACGGGAAGCAGGTCATCACTGTGTCCTTCGTCGCCGCGACGATCCGCGACTCCCAGCCGTACTCGCTACCGGGCAGGGCGGGCAGGCGCAGCCAGTCACCGGTGGCCGGGTCGAACAGGTTCCCGGCGACCACCAGCCACCGACCCGGGCCGGCGCCGATGTACGACCCGAGGCCGCCGTCCTGCTCCAGGACCGACGGATGGCCCCAGCTGCCGTCGCGATAGGTCACGACGTCCAGCCCGTGCTTGTTGTTCGGGAGGAACTCGCCTTCATTGTCCGGCGGGTACACGAAGGCGACCGCACCGCCAGCACCCAGGGCACGGCGGTTGGCCGTCGACCCCGGCTCGGACGGCCGGCCCCAGCTGCGACTGGCGGTGTCCAGGACCACCACCCGGCCGTCGGTCTCCAGTCCGATCGCGTGGTCGTCGAGCCGGAAGACCTCGGCGGACGGCGCGGGCACCAGGGGCGGCGTGGGCAGGTCGGTCCAGCCGCTGTCGGTGAGCACCTGGGGTGCCGGCCCGTCGGGGAGCTCCCCCAGCAGCCGGAACCGGACCAGACCGTCCTCGGTTGCCAGGTAGTGCTCGGTCTCGTCGGTAGGGCCGACCTTGCTCCAGGTGTCGGCCCCGGTGTCGTAGGCCCACAGCTCGCCGGTCTCCTCGAAGCTGATGTGGACGTAGATCACCGCTCCCACGACGTCGGCGTTGAGGGTGTACGGACGCGACACCGGGACGTCGGGGAGATCGGCGATCGGCTGCCACCGACCCGTCGCGGGGTCGAACCGCCGGCCGGAATGGAGCTGCACGTCGTCGACCTCGTTGTCCAGCAGGTATCCGCCGATCAGGAAGTAGCTTCCGTTGGCGGCAACCAGGAGGGGGTCGGTCGGCACCGGGTCGGCCGCCGGGAGCACCTCGTCCCACTCCCAGCCGGGCGCAGGTGCCTGGCTCGGCGGCGCCGGAGCAGCTGTCGGCTCGGGTGCACCCGGTCGGGAGAGCAGGTGGCACTCCGGCAGGAACCGTCCGGCGGTCTGGGCGTCGTCGGTGTACTCGTAGCCGAAGCACCGCAGGATGGTGTCGGGCCCGGCCACGGCCAGCGCGTCCCAGCGTTCCGGTCCCGGGAGTGGGGGGACCTCCACCCATTCGGCGGACCCCACGTCGAGCAGCCGTCCGTTCGCGGCGACCAGGCCTTCGGCGTCCAGCCCGAGGTGCGGTGTCGAGCCCACCATGGCGCGGTAGGCCAGGGGTCCGGGGGGCAGACTGGCGTCCACGCTCCGCCACGTGCCGGCGGCGGTGTCGAGGATGCCGTCGGAGCGCAGCGACGAGGCCGGGGTCAGCGGGTCCGGCCAGACCAGCTTGCCGGCGAGGTGGACGGCGTCGCCGGCTACCTGCCCGTCCACCGGCACAGCAGCGCTCCAGGCCTGCGTGGCCGGGTCATAGGTGCTCACCCGCAGGTCGCTGCCGGTGTCGGGCTGCGCGGCGCACTGGGCGAGCACGAGCAGGCCGGCGCCCGCGGTGAACCCCTGCCGCTCGTAGCAGCCGTCGAGGGGTCCGGGTGGGAGCGGCGTCCACGTGCCGGCACCGGGTTGGTAGAGGTAGCTCGGCGCGGCAGGGCCGCCCACCAGGAGCACCACCCCCACCTCGGTGGCGATGAGGGTGCCCCAGGAGGGTGGGTCTGCGTGCTGCAGCCAGCGGTCGTCGCCGGGGTAGTAGGCCCAGAACGTCCCGTCACCGCTCCAGTCCGCCAGGTAGAGGGCGCCGCCCCAGGCCGCGAGGCTCGAGTAGCCCCTGCCGAAGCCGGCCGGAGCCTGCGCGATCGGCAGCCAGCGGTCGTCGGCCGGATCGTAGGCCGCGCCGTCGCGCAGTTCGGGCGACGGCATGTCGCACAGGGCGCCGGGCGGGCAGGGACCGCCGTCCCAGCCGCCCAGCACGTAGAACCGGCCGTCCAGCCAGGCGGTCAGGCTGCCGAACCTCGGGCTCAGCGGGGAGTCGGCCGTCCTCGTCCAGGCGAACACCGGCTCGGGCTCGGGGGTGGCGGCGATCGGCCCGCCGGGGCGCAGCACGAGCGGAACGGCGACCAGTGCCGCAGCGGCGCAGGCTGCGGCCACCAGCCAGCCGGCCCGTCGCCGGCCGGGAC
>JAEYNS010000047.1 GCA_023412435.1 Actinomycetes bacterium
CTCCACGACAGCGTCGGCGCGAACCCCTGCCGCGCCGTCACCGAGCCCCACGCCGACGCCCTCCCCACCCCCTTCGTCCGCCGCACCGGAGGCCGTGCAGCGCACGGTCATGACCTACAACACCCTCACCGGGCGCAATGACTGCGCGGGCTGCCGGGCCCTGAAGGCCGCCGGGCGGGGGAGGGAGCTCGCGCTGGCCGTCCGGATGCCCGCGGCAGCGGCCAAGGTGGCCCTCGCCGAGCCCGACATCATCGGCTTCCAGGAGAACGAAGGACCGGACCCTCTCCCGCAGACCCTGCTCGCTGCGCTGCTGACCGGGTATGCGTGGGCCGAGCCGACGGCGACCGTCCCGATCGCCTATCGCGCCGACCGGTTCCGGCTGGTCGATTCGGGCACGGAGGTGCTCGAGGAGCACGGGGTCTCCTGCCGCTCCGGTGACCGCACCGACGGCCGGTTCGCCAGCTGGGCCCACCTTGAGATCGTGGACACCGGGCGGTCGCTGTGGGTGTTCAACACCCACCTCCGCCCCTACGACACCCGGGCCTGTGCCAGGCAGCGGGCCCGCAACCTCGACCGGCTGTCCGACGTGGTGCAGCAGAAGAACCCCCAGCGCGCCGCGCAACTGGTGCTGGGAGACTTCAACGCCTTCGGGGACGAGCGGCGGGCGCAGTTCCGTCACCACCTCGACGTCCTGGCCGAGCTCGGCATGGTCGACGCCCACGAGGTCGCCGAGCGCGACGACTCCGATGTCGCCGGAGCCGCCTCCGCCCACTGGATGACCGCCCCGGTCGCCGGCCGCGAGCGGCTGGGCGTGATCCGGCGCGGCGGACGGTACCTCGACTACGTGTGGGTGCCTCGGGGAGGCGTGGTCCGCTCCTGGCAGGTGCTGTCCGGCCCCGGCGTGGAGGAGCGGACGGTGGCCGGCGAACGGGTGCCGGTGTGGCGCTCGGTGATGGCGTCCGATCACTCGCCGGTGGTCGTCACCCTCGTCCTGCCCGAGCCGGCGTGAGGAGGCGATGAGCAGGTCCGGCGATGCCCGCCCAGCGTTGCGGTTGGGCGGCGGCGCCGATCTGGCAGTAGGCTGGAGGCCCGTGAGCAGTTCGCGAACCACCAAGCACGTATTCGTCACCGGAGGCGTCGTCTCCTCGCTGGGCAAGGGCCTGACGGCCTCAAGCCTCGGCAGCCTCCTGGTAGCCCGCGGGCTCCGGGTCACCATGCAGAAGCTCGATCCCTACCTGAACGTGGATCCGGGCACCATGAACCCCTTCCAGCACGGCGAGGTCTTCGTCACCGAGGACGGTGCGGAGACCGACCTCGACATCGGCCACTACGAGCGCTTCCTCAACGTCCCGCTGAGCGGCTCGGCGAACGTCACCACCGGCAAGGTGTACTCCACGGTGATCGCCAAGGAGCGTCGCGGGGACTTCCTCGGCGACACCGTCCAGGTCATCCCGCACATCACCAACGAGATCAAGGACGAGATGCTGGCGATGGCGGCGCCGGGCATCGACGTGGTGATCCACGAGATCGGCGGCACCGTCGGCGACATCGAGTCGCTGCCCTTCCTCGAGGCCGCCCGGCAGGTGCGCCGCGATGTCGGACGCGAGAACGTCGTCTTCGTCCACGTCTCGCTGGTGCCCTACATCGGGCCGAGCGGCGAGCTGAAGACCAAGCCCACCCAGCACTCGGTGGCGGCGCTGCGCCAGGTCGGCATCACACCGGACGCGATCGTCTGCCGCGCCAGCATGGAGATCCCGGTCGGCGTGAAGCGGAAGATCGCCCTGATGTGCGACGTCGACGAGGAGGCGGTGATCTCCTGCCCGGACGCTCCCTCGATCTACGACATCCCCAGGGTGCTGCACGGTGAGGGGTTGGATGCGTACGTCGTCCGCCGGCTCGGTGTGCCCTTCCGGGACGTCAACTGGACCCGCTGGAGCGACCTCCTCGAGCGCGTCCACCACCCCCGCGAAGAGGTCACGATCGCGCTGGTCGGCAAGTACATCGACCTGCCCGACGCCTACCTGTCCGTGTCCGAGGCGCTGCGCGCCGGCGGCTTCGCCAACTGGGCGAAGGTCAACATCCGCTGGGTGGCGTCCGACACCTGCGAGAGCCCTGCCGGTGCGGCCGAGTTCCTCGGCGACGTCGACGGGATCGTCGTCCCCGGCGGGTTCGGCATCCGCGGCGTGGAGGGCAAGCTCGGCGCGCTGCGGTACGCCCGGGAGAACCAGATCCCGACGCTGGGGCTGTGCCTCGGGCTGCAGTGCATGGTGATCGAGGCGGCCCGGAACCTGCTCGGTCTCCCCGACGCCGCCTCCACCGAGTTCGAGCCGACCACCAAGGCCCCGGTCATCGCCACCATGGAGGAGCAGGTGGACATCGTGTCGGGGAAGGGCGACCTGGGGGCCACCATGCGGCTCGGCGCCTACCCCGCAGAGCTCGTCCACGGCTCGCTGGCCGCCCAGCTCTACGGCACGACCAAGGTCTCCGAGCGCCACCGTCACCGCTACGAGGTCAACAACGCCTACCGCGAGCAGCTCGCGGCCAAGGGAATGCTCATCTCGGGCACCTCTCCCGACTCGCGGCTGGTCGAGTTCGTCGAGCTGGATCGCGACGTGCACCCGTTCTTCATCGGGACACAGGCCCACCCGGAGCTGAAGTCCCGGCCCCCCCAGCCACACCCGCTGTTCACCGGCCTGGTCAAGGCGGCGCTGAAGCGCCGGCTGTCGGCCCGGCTCCCGGTCGACGAGACCGTCGATGAGGCGGCGGAGTCCGCCGAGGCGACGGTGGATGCCTGACCTGCGGCAACTCGGCGCGGGCGAACTGGCCGACGCCGCCATGGCCTGGCCGGTGCTGGGTCACAGGGTGCTGGGCAGCGGCGCGGTCAGCGACTTCGTCGACGACCAGGTGGCGACGCCCTCGGGGGAGACGATGGCCCGCCAGTACCTGCTGCATCCCGGTGCTGTCGGGGTGATCGCCTGGGACGACGACGACCGGATCGTCGTGGTGCGCCAGTACCGCCACCCGGTGGGCTTCCGGCTCACCGAGCCTCCGGCCGGGTTGCTCGACCACCCCGACGAGGACCCGCTGCTCGCCGCGCAGCGCGAGCTGGCCGAGGAGGCAGGCCTGCAGGCCGGTCGCTGGCAGGTGCTGGTGGACCTGTTCACGACGCCGGGTGCCAACCAGGAGTCGCTGCGGGTCTACCTGGCCCGTGACCTGTCCGCGGCCCCGGCCCCACAGGGGTACGTCGCCGACCATGAAGAGGCCGACATGGAGGTCTGCTGGGCGGCGCGCGCCGACCTGGTGGCGGCGGTGCTCGCCGGCCGGCTGCAGAACCCCACCATGGTCGCCGGCGTGCTGGCCCTTGAGACCGCCCGGTTGTCGGAAGGGCTGGAGCTCCTGCGTCCCGCAGACGCGGCCTGGCCGGCCCGGCGGGTCTGGCGCGAGCGGAACTCCACGCTGCGGTCGCTGGGCGATGGCGACAGGGCTTGAGCGCCTGGTCCGGGCCTACCTGGACCACCTGGGGGTGGAGCGGGGCGCCTCCCCGCACACCCTGAGTGGCTACCGGCGCGACCTGCAGCGCTACCTCGGGCACCTTGCCGCCCGCGGGATCACCGAACCAGCAGACGTGACCGAGGCTGCCATCACCGACTTCGCGGTTGCCCTGCGGGAGGGCGACGCCGACCGTCAGGGCCTGGCGCCGTCCAGCGCCGCCAGGGCGCTGGTGGCGGTCCGCGGGCTGCACAGGTTCGCCGTCGCCGAGCGGGGCGGCGAGGATCCGGCGGCCGGCGTCAGTCCTCCGCGGCAGGACCGCAGGCTTCCCAAGGCGCTCGACCAGGCCTCGGTCCAGCGGCTGCTGGAGGCCCCGGACACCACCTCCGTCACCGGGCTGCGGGACGCCGCACTGCTGGAACTGCTGTACGGGACCGGTGCCCGGATCAGCGAGGTCCTCGCCCTCGACGTGGACGACCTCGCCGCCTCGCTGGCGGACTCCGAGGCCGGGCTGCGGCTGTTCGGCAAGGGACGCAAGGAGCGCCTGGTCCCGCTCGGCAGCTTCGCCAGGGAGGCGGTCAGCGCCTGGCTGGTGCGGGGACGGCCGCAGTGGGCGGGGCGGGCGGTCCGCGCCACCCCTGCGCTCCTGCTCAACTCGCGCGGCGAGCGGCTGGGTCGCCAAAGCGCCTGGGCCGCGGTCCGGCGTGCCGCCGAGACCGCCGGGGTGACCGCGGAGGTCGGCCCGCACACCTTGCGCCACTCCTTCGCCACCCACCTGCTGGAGGGGGGCGCCGACGTCAGGGTGGTTCAGGAGCTGCTCGGCCACGCCTCGGTCACCACCACCCAGCTGTACACCCTCGTCACCGTCGACCACCTGCGTGAGGTCTTCCTGAGTTCGCACCCCCGGGCGCTGTAGGCGTCCGACACGCTGCGTGCGACAAACAGACTTGTCGACAAAGTGGGCATAGGCTTCGGGGCGTGAAGACCGACGAGACCCCCGCTGCGCTGTTCGAAACCCAGGAGCCGGCCCCCGGCGAACTCGGGCCCACCGGACGGCCGCTGCCGCCGCTGCCCGAGCCCACCCCGCCGGACCGCGCCCGCCCCACCCGAGCGCTGATCATCGCGCTGTGCAACCAGAAGGGCGGCGTCGGGAAGACCACCACGACGATCAACCTCGGCGCGGCGCTGGCCGAGACCGGACGCCGGGTGCTGCTGGTCGACTTCGACCCGCAGGGCTCGCTGTCGGTGGGGCTCGGCGTCAACCCGCACACCCTTGAGACCAGTGTCTACGACCTGCTGGTGCGCAAGCAGATGGGGATCGAGGACGTCGTCCGGGAGACCTCGACGCCGGGGCTCGACCTGCTGCCCAGCAATATCGACCTGTCCGCGGCCGAGATGCAGCTGGTGAGCGAGGTGGCGCGCGAGCAGACCCTGCACCGGGCGCTGGCCAAGGTGCGGCACACCTACGACGTGATCCTGATCGACTGTGCGCCCTCGCTCGGGCTGCTCACCGTCAACGCGCTGACCGCGGCCGACAAGGTGCTGATGCCGCTGGAGTGCGAGTTCTTCGCGCTGCGCGGGATCGCACTGCTGACCGACACGATCTCCAAGGTCCAGGACCGGCTGAACCCCGAGCTGGAGATCCTCGGCATCCTCGGCACCATGTACGACTCCCGCACCCTGCACAGCCGGGAGGTGCTCGAGCGGGTGGTGCAGGCGTTCGGCGACGTGGTCTTCCACACCGTGATCCGCCGCACCATCAAGTTCCCCGAGACGACTGTCGCGGGCGAACCCATCACCAGCTACGCCCCGAGCTCACCCGGCGCGGCGGCGTACCGGATGCTGGCCCGGGAGGTGCTCGCCCGATGCCCCGGCGCGTAGGCCTGCCGGGGGCGGCTGAGCTCTTCCGGCCCACTGTCCCCGAGACCACCGACGGCCAGGGGACGGGCACCGTCCCCGAGCCCGTTGTCACCGGGCGGGTCCGGCATGACGAGAAGATCACGGTCTACGTCAGCAGCGCCGAGCTGCTCGCGCTGGAACACGCGCGGCTGCGGCTGCGTGCCGAGCACGGGCTGGCTGTCGACAGGGGTCGGATCGTCCGGGCCGCGCTCGGGCTGGCGATCGCGGAGCTGGAGGCCGACGGGGCCGACTCCGAGCTCGTCCGTGCCCTCACCGACCAGTGACCATCGCGCCCGACGAACTCGCCGAGACCAGCGGGTTCACCGTCCACCTGACCAACTTCTCCGGCCCCTTCGACCTGCTGCTGCAGCTCATCGGCAAGCACAAGCTCGACATCACCGAGGTCGCGCTGTCCCGGGTGACCGACGAGTTCATCGCCCACCTGCGCCGCGCCCAGGACAGCCAGGCCTGGGACCTCAACGAGACCAGCCAGTTCATCGTCGTCGGCGCCCCCCTGCTCGACCTCAAGGCGGCGCGTCTGCTGCCCCAGGGCGAGGTCGACGACGAGGACGACCTCGCGCTGCTCGAGGCCCGCGACCTGTTGTTCGCCCGGCTGCTGCAGTACCGCGCGTTCAAGCTCGTCGCCGGCTGGATCGCCGGCACCCTCGCCGTCCAGGACCGGCGGTTCCCCCGGCCCGGCGGGCTCGAGGAGCAGTTCGCGCGGCTGCTGCCCGAGGTCGACCTCACCGGGATGGCCGACCAGCTCGCCCTGCTGGCCGGACGCGCGCTCGCGCCGAAGCCGCCGGTGGAGGTCTCTCTGGCCCACCTCCACGTCGCGCGGGTCAGCGTCCGCGAGCAGGCCGAGGTCATCCTCGGCCGGTTGCGGGAGCACACCACCTTGACGTTCCGGGCTCTGACCGCCGATGCCGAGGACCGGTTGGTGGTGGTGGCGCGCTTCCTCGCGCTGCTGGAGTTGTACCGTGAGCAGGCGGTCGCCTTCGAGCAACTCGCCCCGCTCGCCGAACTGAACGTCCGGTGGCTGGGGACGGAGGTCGGCGACCAGATCGGCGCCGACTTCGACCAGGAGCCCGGCCAGGACACGGAGGTGGCACGCGATGACTGACCAGATCCCCGACCTCGAGTGGGATCCGGCCACCCTCGGCGCCCCGCTCGAGGCCCTGCTGCTGATGGCCACCGAGCCGATGCCTGCCGAGGAGCTCGCCCGGGCGGTGGGGGCTCCGGTCGAGGTGGTGACCGCCGGCCTCGAGCAGCTCGCCGCCTTCTACGACAGCACCGGCCGCGGCTTCGAGCTGCGCCGGGTCGGCACCGGCTGGCGGTACTACAGCCGCTCCGAGCACGCCGACCTGATCGGCGCCTGGCTGCTCGACGGACAGCCCGGCAGGCTCTCCCAGGCAGCCCTGGAGACCCTGGCCGTGATCGCCTACCTGCAGCCGATCTCCCGCGGCAGGGTGGCCGCCGTGCGCGGGGTGAACGTGGACGGCGTGATCCGCACCCTCGCCACCCGCGACCTGATCGAAGAGGTGGGACGCGACCCCGAGACCGGGGCCCGGCTGTTCGCCACCACGAGCACCTTCCTCGAGCGGATGGGGCTCACCAGCCTCGACCAGCTGCCCGCGCTGGCGCCGAACCTTCCGGACGCGTCTGCGCTGGAGGCCGAGCTGGCCGGCCTGGCGAACCCCGCCGAGGTCACCCTGGACGAGGAGCCGGCATGAGCGATGACACTGAGGGAGTCCGGCTGCAGAAGGTGCTGGCCCGGGCAGGGGTCGCCTCCCGGCGCGCCAGCGAGGAGCTGATCGGCAGGGGCAGGGTCGAGGTGAACGGCCAGGTGGTCACCGAGCAGGGCGTCAGGGTGGACCCGGCCCGGGACGTGATCCGGGTGGACGGGGTGAGGATCCCGCCCGAGCGCCGCCACGCCTACGTCGTGCTCAACAAGCCGCGTGGAGTGCTGTCGGCGATGGAGGACGACCGCGGGCGGCGGACCCTCGCCGAGTATGCGGCGCGGCGGGGCGGCGAGCGCCTGTTCCACGTCGGTCGGCTGGACGCCGACACCGAAGGCCTCATTCTCTTGACCAATGACGGCGAGTTCGCGCAGCGGATGAGCCACCCGTCCTACGAGATCCGCAAGACCTATGTGGCGGTCGTCGAGGGCAGCCTCGAACACTCCACGCTGGCCAGGATCCGCCGCGGGATCACCCTCGACGACGGCCCGATCCGCCCCGACAAGGTGCGCATCGTCGCCCGCGAGCCCCGCCAGACCATGGTCGAGATCACCCTGCACTCGGGCCGCAACCGGATCGTGCGGCGCCTCTTCGACGCGGTCGGGCACCCGGTGCGGCAGCTGTCCCGCATCGGCATCGGCCCGGTCCGGCTGGGCAGGCTGAAGTCGGGCGAACTGCGCGACCTCACCCGGGAGGAGCTCGGCGCCCTGCTGGACGCCGTCAAGCTGTAGGGCAGCGGTGGACCGGGCGATCGGCGTCGAGACCGAGTACGGGCTGCTCGGACGCTCGGCGACGGGACGGATGGGGTCGAGCGAGGCCGCGCAGCTGCTGTTCGCCCCGCTGGAGCGGGAGTACCGCTCCTCCAGCGCCTTCCTGCCCAGCGGTGGCCGGCTCTACCTCGACGTCGGTGCCCACCCCGAGTACGCCACCCCGGAGTGCCGCACCCCGCGGGGAGCGGTGGTGGCGGGACGTGCGGGGGACCTGCTCGCGCTCGACCTCGCCTCCCGGGCGATGGCCGACGCCGAGGCGGCGGGGGCGCCCTGCCGGCTGCGGCTGTTCAAGAACAACACCGACTCCTACGGCAACTCCTACGGCAGCCACGAGAACTACCAGATCGCCCGTGCCACCGATCCCGACGCGCTCGCCGGGGCACTGACCGGCTTCCTGGTCACCCGGCAGCTGCTGTGCGGCAACGGGCGACTGGAGCGGGGGAGCTTCCGGATCAGCCAACGCGCCGACCACCTGCGCGAGGAGTTCTCCGCCACCACCACCAGGGCGCGGCCGCTGGTCAACAGCCGCGACGAGCCGCTCGCCGACCCGGCCAGGTTCCGCAGGTTGCACGTCCTGGCCGGCGACTCCAACCTGAGCGACCCGTCGGCCTGGTTGCGGCTGGCCACCACCGAGCTGGTGGTGCGTCTGGTCGAGGACGGGGACCACCTGGAACGGCTCCGGCTGGCGGACCCGCTGGCGGCGTTGCCGCTGGTCTCGCGGGATCCGCTCGCCGTCCTCGAACTGGCCTCGGGCGCCACGATCACCGCGGTCGGGCTGCAGCGCGAGTACGCCGACGCGGTCGCCGCCGCGCAGCCGGAGCAGGAGGCATTACTGGGGGAGTGGCACAGGGTGCTGGACGCGTTGGCGGCCGACGATCCCGACGTGATCGCCGACACCGTGGAGTGGGCGGCCAAGCGGCGGCTGCTGGCCGACTACCGAGCCCGGCACGGGCTCCAGCCCCAGGACCCGCGGCTGGCCGCCGTGGACCTCGCCTTCCACGAACTGGGGCCGTCCGGGCTGTTCGCCAGGCTGGAGGACGGGGGAGTGGTGCGCCGGCTGACCACTCCCGCCGAGGTCGCCGAAGCGCTCACCAGTCCACCCGAGCCGACCAGGGCGGTGGCCCGCTCCCGGCTGGTGACCGCCGCGAAGGGCGCGGGGGTCCACATCAGCGGCGGCTGGCTGCGG
>JAEYNS010000086.1 GCA_023412435.1 Actinomycetes bacterium
TAGTCGGTGAACGGCAGGTCGATCAGGATGTCGTTGGCGTGCACCCCGAACCCGTCGCGCGCGAGCACGTTGGTGGCAACCAGCACGACCTGGTTGACCAGCACGCCCAGTCCCCCGACGAGCCCGAACCGCAGGAACTGGGAGAGGCTGTGCCGGTGGCGCTGGTAGAGGTCGCTCGGGCTCACAGTTCGCTCACTCTACCGGTCGGCTGGACGCCGCTCACGCTGCTGCGAGGGCGGCGCGCAGGGCGGCGGTCGCCTGCGCGCTGAAGCCGACGAGGAGGCAGCGGCGCACCGCTGTCGGGGTCGACCGCAGCGTCTCGACCGCTGCCCGGGCGGCGTCGTCCAGCGGCCAGCCGTAGATTCCGGCGGAGACCAGCGGGAAGGCCACGCCGGCGGCGCCGAGCTCGTCGGCGACGCGCAGCGCGTTGGCGTAGCAGGAGGTCAGCAGCGAGCGGTCGGTCTGGCCGGCGTTGCGGTTCGGGCCCACCACATGGATGACCCAGCGGGCGGGCAGGTCGCCGGCCGTCGTCCAGCCGGCCTGCCCGGTGGGGAGCCCGTGGGGGAACCGACGGATGCAGTCGGCCAGGATCGCCGGCCCGCCGGCGGCGTGGATGGCGCCGTCCACCCCGCCGCCGCCCCGCATCCGGGAGCTGGCGGCGTTCACCACCGCGTCGACGGCGACGGTGGTGATGTCGCCGGTCACGACCTCGATGTCCATGCCCTCAGTGTGCTCTGCGTGGCCGCGGCTGGCAGCGCGGGCAGCGGTGCGAGGAGCGGTTCGCGAAGGCCTCCCGGACGATCGGGCTGCCGCACCGGGGGCAGGGCAGCCCTTCCCGGCCGTACACCGCCAGGGCGCGCGAGAAGTAGCCGGAGGACCCGTTGACGTTGACGTAGAGCGCGTCGAAGGACGTGCCGCCCTGGCCGAGTGCGTCGGCCATCACCTGCCGTGCGGCCTCGAGGACGCGGCGCACCCGCGCCGGGCTCATCGACGACGCGGCCGCGTCGGGATGAACCTTCGCCCGCCACAGTGCCTCGTCGGCGTAGATGTTGCCGATCCCCGAGACCACCTTCTGGTCGAGCAGCACCCGTTTGATGCCGCTGCGGTGCCGGCGCACCGACCGGACCAGCGCGGCGAGGTCCAGCTCGGGTTCGAACAGGTCGGGGGCGATGTGGCCGATGTCGGCGGGCAGGTCGGCACCGCCGGGCGCCAGCCAGAGGCCGCCGAAGATGCGCTGGTCGACGAACCGCAGTTCCGGGCCGTCGTCGGCGAACCGCAGCACCACCCGGGTGTGGGGCAACACCGGTGCGTCGGGCTCGTCCAGCCGGAACTGCCCGCTCATCCCCAGGTGGCCGGCGAGCGCGTCGCCGTCCTCGAACGGCAGCCACAGGAACTTGCCCCGCCGCCGGGGGGTACCGAACACCCGCCCGGGCAGCCGCAGCTCGAAGTCGGCGGGGCCGGCGAGGTGGCGTCGCACCGAGCGCGGGTGCAGGACGGCGGCCGACGCGAGACGGCGACCGGGCAGGGAGGCCGCGAGGCCGGCCCTGACGACCTCCACCTCGGGCAGTTCGGGCATCAGGCCAGGGCGCGGTCTGCGGTCAGGGCCTGGAAGGCGGCCTCCGCGGCCTGCTGTTCGGCCTGCTTCTTGGAGCGCCCCTCGCCGGGGGAGAAGCTGCGGTCACCCACCACCGCTATCGCAGTGAAGCGCTTGTCGTGGTCGGGGCCGGACTCGGCGATCCGGTAGCCGGGAAGTCCGAGGTCGAGCTCGGCGCAGACCTCCTGCAGGCTGGTCTTCCAGTCGAGGCCGGCGCCGACGGTCGCCGCCTGGTCGACGAGCGGGTCAAAGATGTGGTGCAGCAGGAGGTCGGCGGCGTCGCGCCCGCAGGAGATCAGGACTGCGCCGAACAACGCCTCGAGGGCGTCGGCGAGGATCGACGGCTTCTCGCGGCCGCCGGTGACGGTTTCACCGCGTCCCAGCAGCAGTTCGTCGCCGAGCCCGAGCCCACTGGCGACCATGGCCAGCGACTGGGAGTTCACCACGGCCGCGCGGAGCTTGGCCAGACGGCCCTCCGGCAAGTCGGGGTAGGTGCGGTAGAGGTACTCGGTGACGACGACACCCAGCACGGCGTCGCCCAGGAACTCGAGCCGCTCGTTGTGTGGCAGGCCGCCGTTCTCGTAGGCGTACGAGCGGTGGGTCAGGGCAAGCGAATAGAGCTGGGGGTCGAGCTCGATCCCCAGCTCCGACAGCAGCTGCCGCGCGCGGCTCACAACCGCACCCGGGTGCTCAGGCCTCAGTCACCTGACGGCGGGCGCCGCGGGGGCCGTACTGGCCGCACTCGGCGCACGCGGTGTGCGGCAGGTGCTTGGCGCCGCAGGCCGGGTTGGCGCAGGTCACCAGCGTGGGCGCGGAGGTCTTCCACTGCGAACGGCGGGCCCGCGTGTTGCTGCGGGACATCTTCCGCTTGGGAACGGCCACGGCGTTACTCCTTGGTCTGCTCGGGCGGCTCGCCCGATGCGGTTGGCGTCACTGGTTCGTCCACGCCGCCAAGCCTGCCCACCGCGCATCGGTGGCCTCGGCATGGCTGTGCCCGGGGTCGTGGTTCAGGTTCGCCCCGCAGGCGGGACACAACCCGGCGCACTCCTCCCGGCACAGTGGCGTGAACGGCAGGTCGAGTACCCCGGCGTCCCGCCGCAGGGGTTCGAGGTCGACGAGGTCGTCCTCGAGGCGGCTGGCCTCCTCGTCGTCGGGCTCCTTGTCGGGGTACAGGTACAGCTCCTGGAGATCGACAGTGGTCGAACTTGCGATCTCCTCAAGGCAGCGTGCGCACTGACCCGCGAGGTGGACCTCGGCGGTTCCGGTGACCAGCACCCCCTCCACCACCGCCTCGACCGTGAGGTCGAAAGCGACGGGCGAGCCGGGTGGCACTCCGATCATGGCGATGCCGATCTCCTCCGGAGCGTCGGTGACCCGCGTCACGTGCTTCACCGTTCCTGCCCGGCGACCGAGTTCGTGGGTGTCGAGGACAAGCCCAGACCGGTGGTCGGGGAGGCGGCGAGACACGGCGGATCCCTTCATCGGCGGTGCGACAGCGTCATAACCAAGGAGCAACTCTAGCCTGCCCGGCAGGTGCGCTCCAAAACGGTGGCGGCTAGGAACCCAGGCGTGGCAGGGCCGTGGTCTCGCTGTCGTCGAGCAACGAGCGGCTGGCCAGCCGGGCGCGCATCGTCTTCACCTGGCCCATCGTCTTCTGCAGCGCGGCCTCGAAGGACGCGATCCGGCCGTCGACATAGGCGTCCGCTTCACGACGCAGCGCCTCGGCCTCGGCGATCGAGCGGCGCTCCAGCTCGGCAGCCTTCGCCTTGGCCGCCTCCATGATCGGGGTGGAGCCGGCCAGGAAGACTGCCTTCTCCTCGGCCGCCTTGATGATCTGGGCCGCCTCGACCTGGGCCCGCTCCAGCGTCTCGAGCGAGGTGGCGGTGACCCGCTCGGCCTCCCTGGTGTCCTCCGCGAGGGCAGCCATCGCCTTGTCGATCAGCTCGAGGGTCTCGGACCGGTTCACCATGCAGGAGGCCGACATCGGCACCGACTTCGCGTTCTGCACGAGTTCGCGAAGGGTGCTCAGCACCGCCACTGTTCGATCAACCATCGGTCCGCTCCTTGTCGTGGGGGGCGACTTTGGCCCGTATCCGTTCTGCCACCACGTCGGGCACGAAGGCCGACACGTCACCGCCGTAGGATGCGACCTCACGGATCATGGTGGACGACAGCGTCGCCCACTGCGCCGACGCGGGCAACATCACCGTCTCAATCCGGCCAACGGTGGCGTTGATGTGCGCCATCTGGAGCTCGAAGTCGAAGTCGGACGCGAACCGCAGCCCCTTGACGATCGCCGAGGCGCCGTGGGCGTTGGCGAAGTCGACCAGCAGCCCGGTCAGCGGCTCCACCCTGACCCCGGGGATCCCGCGGGTCGCCTCGGTCACCAGCTCGACCCGCTCGGCGGTGTCGAACAGGTAGTTCTTGGCCGAGTTCTGCCCGACTGCGACGACCACCTCGCCGAACAGGGCGGCCGCGCGGCGGATGACGTCGACGTGCCCGTACGTCACCGGGTCGAAGGACCCCGGGCAGATGGCCGTCATGTATCACCCCTCATCGCAAAGTGCAGAACTGTTTCACCGTAGTCCCGATTCCACGAATCCTCCATTCGGGGGCCCCAGGCCGGTGCCCTGCCGCGCGCGGAGCGCTCCACCACCACAAGGCCGCGGGGCGCCAGCCAGCCGTCCTGCGCCACAGTGGCCAGCACCCGGTCGAGGTCGTCCTGCCCGAGGTCGTAGGGCGGATCGGCCCACACCACGTCGAAGGCGATCGGCGGCGGCCCGCCGAGGAAGCCCGCGACGGGGCGGGTGGCGACGCTGACGTCGAGGCCGGATTCCCGCACGTTGCGGCGTGCGACCTCGGCGGTGCCGCGGTCGCGTTCCACAGCCCAGACCGGTGCCGCCCCCCGGCTCGCGGCCTCGAGGGCCACCGCGCCCGAGCCGGCGTAGAGGTCCAGGAAGGAAAGCCCTGCCAGGGCCTGGTCGGCCGCCTCCCCCGCCGTCCCGGCCCAGTCGGCGATCAGGCTGAAGGCCGCCTCCCGCACCCGGTCGGTGGTGGGACGGGTGTCGCGGTGCGACGGCATCACGAGACGGCGCCCCTTCCGGGACCCGGCGATGATGCGGCTCATGGTCCAAGGCTAGGCGACAGCCGAAGGGTGCTAACTGCGCTCCAGCCAGTCACCCTCGGCGAGCAGCCCGGTCTGTCGGACGGCGTCGGCGAAGCCGGGGGTGCGGCACTCCGGGTCACGGCGGACGCACTCCTGCGCCAATTCCCGCGCCTGCGCGATCAGCTCGGCGTGCTCGAGCACCCGCAACAGCCGCAGGCTGGAGCGGCCGCCGGACTGGTTGGCCCCCAGGACGTCGCCCTCCCGGCGCTGTTCGAGGTCGAGTTCGGCGAGCTCGAAGCCGTCCGTGGTGGCCGCCACGGCCTCGAGTCGCACCCGGGCCGGCTCCCCCGACGGCACCCGGGTCACCAACAGGCACACCCCGGGGTGGCTGCCACGGCCGATCCTGCCCCGCAGTTGGTGCAGCTGGGAGATGCCGAACCGGTCGGCGTCCCACACCACCATCATCGTGGCGTTCGGGACGTCCACCCCCACCTCGATCACGGTGGTGGCGACCAGGACGTCGAGCTCGCCGGCGGCGAAGGCGTCCATCACGGCGTTCTTGGTGTCGGCCGGCAGTTGGCCGTGCAGGATGTCGACCCGCAGGTCGGCCAGAGGACCCGCCTTCAGCTGGGCGGCGAGTTCCACCACCCCGAGCCCGGTGTCGGTGCCGCCCTGGCCGCCGATCCGCGGGCAGACGATGAAGACCTGGCGTCCGGTGGCGACCTCCTCGGCGACCCGCTGCCAGGCCCGTTCCACCCAGGCCGGGCGC
>JAEYNS010000148.1 GCA_023412435.1 Actinomycetes bacterium
GCCGGTGTGGATCACGTGGACAACCCGCATCTTCGCTTGCCGCCCGGACAATCCCCTGTGGACGAACCGTGTGGAGAAGTGGAAATCACACGGGGAGGATTTGCGGACGGCCGCAGGGCTGGCGTCCGACTCCACACCCATCCCCCGTTATCCACAGGGTTCTGCACAGGTGTGGGTGGACGAGTCCAACTCCCGGAGGACAGGCGGTTGGACATCGCGGGACGAACCTTGCTCCGGCATGCATGCAGCGTCGCCATGGGGACTGTCCCTGCCGAAGGCAGGAAGCCAACCCATGGCAGGGACCGAGGGACTGTCCCCGGTGCCGGTCGACGTGCAATGAGTCAGCCGGCGGCGGCCTGGCGGATCCGGTTGGTGAGTTCGGTCATCTGGTTGAAGACCGAGCGGCGCTCCCCGAGCAATTGGCGGATCTTGCGGTCGGCGTGCATCACCGTGGTGTGGTCGCGGCCGCCGAACACCTGGCCGATCTTCGGCAGGGACAGGTCGGTGAGCTCTCGGCACAGGTACATCGCCATCTGCCGGGCTGTCACAAGGACGTGGGTGCGGCTGGAGCCGCACAGATCCTCGACGCTCACCGCGAAGTAGCTCGCCACCGCGCTCATGATCATGGCGGCGGTGATCGTGGTCTCCCCGCCCTCGGGGATCAGGTCCTTGAGGACCACCTCGGCCAGGGCGAGGTCGACCTCCTGGCGTTGCAGGCTGGCGAAGGCGGTCACCCGGATCAGTGCACCCTCGAGCTCGCGGATGTTGGTCTGGATCCGGCTGGCGATGAACTCCAGCACCTCGGGGCTGGCGTTGAGCCCCTCGGCGGCCGCCTTCTTGCGCAGGATCGCGATCCGGGTCTCCAGTGAGGGCGGCTGGATGTCGGTCATCAGGCCCCACTCGAACCGGCTCCGCAGCCTCGGCTCCAGGGCCACCAGGGAACGCGGTGGCCGGTCGGAGGTCAGCACGATCTGCTTCTCGGCGGTGTGCAGCGTGTTGAAGGTGTGGAAGAACTCCTCCTGCGTCTGGATCTTGTCCTGCAGGAACTGGATGTCGTCGACGAGCAGCACGTCGACGTCGCGGTAGGCACGGCGGAACTCCGCCGTCCGGTTCTCCGAGATCGAGTTGATGAAGTCGTTGGTCAGTTCCTCGGTCGAGACGTACTTCACCCGGACGCGGTCGTAGTAGCTGCGGATGTAGTGGCCGACGGCGTGCAGCAGATGGGTCTTGCCCAGCCCCGAATCGCCGTAGATCATCAGCGGGTTGTAGGCCTTGCCGGGTGCCTCGGCCACCGCGGCTGCCGCGGCGTGGGCGAACCGGTTGGAGGCGCCGATGACGAAGGTCTCGAAGGAGTACTTGGGGTTGAGCCGGTCCGACCCGGAGCCGCGTCCCACGGTGCGCGCCGTGGTGGCGACAGCGGCGGGGGCCGGCGGCGGGGACGGGGCCTCGAGCAGCGGCAGCGCCGGCTCCGGCGAACTGCTCGCCGAGGGGTCGATGGTGATGGCCAACTGGATCGGGCGACCGAGGAAGTCGGTCAACTGCCCCTCAATGGTCGGACGCAGCCGCGACTCGACCCAGTCCCTGGTGAACTCGTTGGCCACCGCGAGGATCAGCAGCGAGTCGTGCAGCGTGACGGGCTTCGTGCTGGACAACCAGCCCCTGGCCGAGGGCTCGGAGTTCTGCCAGACGTAGGACCACGCCGCCTCGAGGGAATCGTCCGGCATTCCCGAGCCGGAGTCATGCGGCTGTGTCATCCTCTTCCCTCACCAAGGCCTGAGCGGACCGCGCTGTCCACAGTGTTGTCCACAGACTGTGCACGGAACCCGGGCAAGACCTGCGACGTCTCCCGGGTGGCTTCCTGCAGACTAGAGAGCGGCCAGCGGGCTTGGCAAACCGTTGCCAAAGGATTCTCTCAACTCACGGCGTGTCGACTCGACTACTCCGCCTCGACGTGTCTGGTTTGGTGCTTCGCGGTGCTGGCGCGTATCGTTTGTTAGTCGCTGTCGTGACACAGGCGTGCGTCCGGAGTGGGCGCATCGGTACGAGAAGTAACTGATCAGGGAGCACTCGCGTGAGCAAGCGCACTTTCCAGCCGAGCAACCGGCGTCGCAGCCGCACCCATGGCTTCCGTCTGCGGATGCGGACCCGCGCGGGCCGCGCCATCATTTCCGCCCGCCGTCGCCAGGGCCGCGTCCGCCTCGCCGGCTGACGCCCTACGGTGCTTCCACCCGCGTCCCGGATCCGGACGCCCGAGGAGTTCCGCTACACGCTGCGGCAGGGCGTCAGTTCGGGCCGCCCGTGCGTCGTCGTGCATGCCCGCCGTCGGACGGCCCCGCCGTCCAGGGCGGGTTTTGTCGTGTCCAAGGCGGTGGGTCCCGCGGTCGTCCGCAACCGGGTGAAGCGCCGACTGCGGCACCTGGCCGCCGACGAGTTCCGCGTCCTGGAGTTCCCGGTCGACATCGTCGTGCGGGCGCTGCCGTCGGCCGTGACCGGTGACCTCGCGGCCGACTTCCACTCGGCGCTGGGACAGTGCGTCCAAAGGCTCGCGGCATGATGTACCTGCTGATCGGCCTGCTGAAGGCGTACCGGGCTGTCATCAGCCCGCTCTACGGCAATGTCTGCAAGTACTACCCCTCCTGCTCGGCGTACGCGCT
>JAEYNS010000328.1 GCA_023412435.1 Actinomycetes bacterium
GGTCGAGGTGGTGCCCGCCGCACCGTTCACGGTCTCCACCCGCGACGCCCAGGTGGTGGTGCGGTTCACCGCGCCGCTGTCGTTCCGCACCGACTACACGGTCACGGTCCGGGACGTGACCAGCCGCCACACCGGCATCGCCACCCGGTGGCAGCACTCGTTCACCACCCCCGGCTACGGCGTGTACTCGCTGGTCAGCCGGGGCCCCGGCCGGCTCGGGGCAGAGGACAGGGTGGTCAGGACCGACCCCGAGACCGGCGACCCGGTGACCGTGCTGGCCGCGCCGGGGCTCGAGGCCTTCACCGTGGTCGCCGGCACCACCGTGGCGATCAGCCGGATCGGCGACATCGAGAGCGCGCTGATCGGGTCGGCAGGCCCCGACGCCGACGTGATGCGGCTGGAGACCCCGCCCGGCACCACCCTCGACCTGCTGCGCGGCTCGGCCGAGCACGGCCTGGTCGGGTACACGGTGACCGGCCAGGACACCGTGGCGGAGCGTTCCTACGACAGCACCCTGTTCCTTCAGGACCTGCGGAACCCGGCGGCGGCCCCCGTGGAGGTCACCGCTGCGACCGGCGAGCCGCTCATCGTCGTCGACTGGGCGTTCATCCCGGGCACCCGCTCGCTGGTGCTGCAGGACGACACCAGCCAGGTGTTCCTGACCGGTGTGGACGCCGGCTCGACGCTCTCCCCGCTCGGCAGCCACGACCAACTGCTCGGCTTCCTGCCCGGAACCACCACCCTCGTCGTGCTGTCGGGGACCGACGAGGCGATGCTCGACCTGGCGTCCGGCACCACCACGCCGCTGCCTCCGCCCGGCGACGCCGGTGACACCGATGTGCTCGCCGGCAAGCGCACCATGATCAGCCCCACCGAGTGGGTGCAGCAATTCGACGACATCACCCTCACCGACGAGGTGGCCGCGATCACGTCGCGGCTGGTGCACACCCGCGACGGCGAGGCCACCACCGTCGCCACGGTGCCGCCCGACCTGGGCCGGCTGCTGGATTCCGGGGTGTCGGACAACGGCCAGTTCGCCTGGATCGAGCTGCTCACCCCCGGCGCGCCCGCCGAGGACCTCACCTCGGGCGCCACCGACAACTCCCTCACCGTGCTGATCGACCTCGCCACCGGCGAGTCGCTGGCCGCGATCCCCGGCGCCGAGGCGCTGTGGGTGACCGGCTGACCGCGGCTCGGGCTAGCTACCGTGGGCCTGGATCATCGGGGGGACGAGCAGCCCGCCGGCCGTCGGGTCGGACACCCCGAGGGCGGCGAGCAGCACCGCCACCACCTGCTCGGTACTTCCCCGCCTCGGTGACCACGGGTCGATGAAGTCGTGCCACCAGCCGAGGCCGCCGTCGAGGGTGGCCTCGGCGTAGTAGCCGCTGTGGCCGGCGAAGACCTCGGACGCGAAGGACCGGGCCGCGTCCCGCCGGATCGCGAAGTCGCCGGGGTTGCTCAGCAACACCACCCGTTCCAGCTGGTGGTCGGCGACCCGTCCGTCGAACATCGCCTCGGACAGGTGCAGGTACGGCATCAGGCCCCGCACGGGGAACCCCGGGTAGGCGTGCGGGCTGTGGCCGAGGTTCTCCTTCTTGCGCGGGTCCCACCAGTAGTAGATCCCCGGCACCAGCGCCCGGAACCTCACCATCAGCCGGACGGCGGGCAGCGGGAGCCCCTTCGGGGCCACCAGGGGCGCCAACAGGGCGAGCCGCCGCACCTCGTCCCGGGTGGCGGCGGCCCAGGCGGCCAGCACCCCGCCGGCCGAGAGCCCGGTCACCCAGACCGGGTCGCCGAACCCTGCGGCGATGTCGACGCAGGCGCTGACATGCCCGGTCAGGTCGGCCACGGTGAGGTCGGACAGCGAGCGGTTCAGGACGTCGGTGAAGCCCTGGTAGGGCTGGCGGGGCACCAGCACCCGGTAGCCCAGGCCTGCCAACGCCGCACCGACCGCCACGAACTGGCTGGGGGCGTTGGTGAAGCCGTGCCAGGCCACGAGGGTCGCCCTGGCCGGTCCCTCCGGCTCGAACAGCTGGGTCCGGGTGCTCTCCCCCACCCGCTGGTCATCGGCCGCCGCCAGGTCGGCGAGCCTCGTCCTCGCCTCGGCGACGCTCGCTGCCGGACGCGGTGTGGGGACGGCGGGAGCCTGCACCCTGATGGCACGGCGGAAGCCGCGGGAGGCCGGCGGCACGACAGGCATGGTGACTCCGATCGCACGCCCCTGGGGGTGGACGCAGCCGCAGTCTAGCGGGGGCGCGGCAGCGCCAACCGTTCGATTTCGCGCCGGGTTCGTCACCTAAATCACCTAGTGGGACGATCATCGGCGGATTTGCCGTACCAGCCGCGCGAGGCTCCTAGTCAGGATAGATTCGCCCTCGCAACGTCGCCTTGAAGCAGAGGTTCCCATGGCTCGCGATATCACCCAGTTGCCTGACCTGGCCGCCGAGCGCGGCCGGGTCGCCCCGGTCCGTTCCCGGATGCCGGTGTACGTCGATCTGCTGCCGCCGTGCAACAACGCGTGCCCCGCGGGAGAGAACATCCAGGAGTGGCTGCGGCTGGTGAAGGCGGGCCAGGACGAGGCGGCGTGGCGCGAACTGGTGCGCAACAACCCGTTCCCGGCGATCCACGGGCGGGTCTGCTACCACCCGTGCGAGACCGCCTGCAACCGCATCGAGCTGGACGGTGCCGTCTCCATCCACTCCGTCGAGCGGTACCTCGGCGACCTCGCCATCGAGCGCGGCTGGACGTTCATCAGGCCGCGGTTCTCCTCCGGGCGACGGGTGCTGGTGGTCGGCGCGGGCCCGTCCGGACTCTCGGCGGCCTACCACCTGGCGGTGGCCGGACACGAGGTCGCGATCCGCGACGCCTCCGGCCTGCCCGGCGGCATGATGCGCTACGGCATTCCCGAGTACCGGCTCCCCCGCGACGTCCTCGACGCCGAGGTGCAGCGGCTGGTCGACCTCGGCGTCCGGATCGTCACCGACTACAAGGTCACCGATCTGCTGGCCGACCAGGCCGAGGGCGGCTTCGACGCCGCCTTCGTCGCCATCGGTGCCCACCTGTCCCGCCGGGTCGACATCCCGGGCAGGGACGCCTCGCGGATCGTGGACGCGGTGAGCTTCCTGCGCGGCGTGGCCAGCGGCGAGCGTCCGGTGATCGGACGGAAGGTGGCGGTCTACGGCGGCGGCAACACGGCGATGGACGCCGCCCGGGTCGCCCGCCGGCTCGGCGCCGAGGAGTCGATCATCATCTACCGGCGCACCGAGGAGCAGATGCCGGCGCACGCCGAGGAGAAGGAGGGGGCGCTGAGGGAGGGCGTCACCATGAACTGGCTGCGCACGATCTCGAGCGTCGACGAGGAGGAACTGACCGTCGAGGTGATGGAGCTCGACTCCGACGGCCGCGCCAGCGGCACCGGACGGTTCGAGAAGCTGCAGGCCGACACCGTCATCCTCGCGCTCGGGCAGGAGACCGACTCCGACTTCCTGCGCCGGATCCCCGGCATCCAGTTCGACCACGACGTGGTGAAGGTCGACCCGCGCACCCTGATGACCGGGGTTCCCGGCATCTTCGCCGGGGGCGACGCCGTCCCCAGCGAACGAACGGTCACCGTCGGAGTCGGCCACGGCAAGCGGGCCGCCCGCCAGATCGACGCGTGGCTGGCCGGCCGCGAGGCGACCTCCCGGCCCAAGCACGACCTGGCGAGCTTCGAGAAGCTGCACCTGTGGTACTTCGGGGACGCCCGCGGCACCACCCAGCCCGAGCTGGAGCCCGCCGAGCGGATCACCGACTTCGACGAGATCGTCGGCGGCCTGAGCGACGACCAGGCCCACCTCGAGGCGAGTCGCTGCCTGTCGTGCGGCAACTGCTTCGAGTGTGACGGCTGCCTCGGGGCCTGCCCGGAGGACGCGGTCATCAAGCTCGGCAAGGGCTACCGGTACCGCTTCGACTACGACAAGTGCACCGGCTGCGCCACCTGCTACGAGCAGTGCCCCGTCCACGCCATCGAGATGATCAAGGAGCACTGAGATGACCCGCGCGATCATCGACGGGAACGAGGCCGCGGCGTCGGCCGCCTACCGGCTCAACGAGCTCTGCAGCATCTACCCGATCACCCCGAGCTCGACCATGGCCGAGCTCGCCGACGAGTGGTCGGCCCAACACCGGGCGAACGTCTACGGGATGGTTCCCACCGTCGTCGAGATGCAGTCCGAGGGCGGTGCCGCCGGGGCGCTGCACGGCGCCCTGCAGGGCGGCGCGCTGTCGACCACCTTCACGGCCAGCCAGGGCCTGCTGCTGATGATCCCCAACATGTACAAGATCGCCGGCGAACTCACCTCGACGGTCTTCCACGTCGCGGCCCGTTCCCTGGCAGCCCAGGGGCTGTCGATCTACGGCGACCACCAGGACGTGATGGCGGTGCGGCAGACCGGGTTCGCGCTGCTGTGCTCCGCATCGCCGCAGGAGGCCCACGACCTGGCCGCGATCTCCCAGTTGGCCACCCTGACCAGCCGGATCCCGTTCCTGCACTTCTTCGACGGGTTCCGCACCTCGCACGAGGTGAACGTGGTCGACCTGCTGAGCGACGACCAGCTGCGCGAGCTGGTCCCCGAGAACCTGGTCAGGGCCCACCGCCGCCGTGCGCTGTCGCCCGAGCACCCCTACATCCGCGGCACCGCCCAGAACCCCGACACCTACTTCCAGTCCCGCGAGACGGTCAACCCGTTCTACGCCGCGGTTCCCGAACTGGTCGAGCAGGCGATGGACCGCTTCGGCACCCTCACCGGGCGGCGGTACCGGCTCGTCGAGTACTACGGCGACCCCGAGGCCGAGCGGGTGACGGTGATCATGGGCTCCGGAGCGCAGACCGTTCGCAAGACCGTCGAGCACCTCAACGCCGCAGGCGCGAAGGTCGGCGTGGTGCAGATCAGGCTGTACCGGCCCTTCCCCGTCGACCAGGTCCTCGCCGCGATCCCGGCCAGCGCCCGGACGGTGGCGGTGCTCGACCGTACCAAGGAGCCCGGCTCCGGCGGTGAGCCGCTGTTCCTCGACGTCACCGCCGCCCTCGGCGAGGCCTACGCCGCCGGGCTGCGCGACCGGCTGCCGGTCGTGGTGGGCGGCCGCTACGGCCTGTCCAGCAAGGAGTTCACCCCCGGCATGGTCGCGGGGATCTACGACGAGCTGGCCGGGCCCCACCCGCGTCCGCGGTTCACCATCGGCATCAACGACGACGTCACGCACACGTCGCTGGACTACGATCCCGGCCTCGACATCGAGGACCCGCTCACCGTGTCGGCGGTGTTCTACGGCCTGGGCTCCGACGGCACCGTGGGCGCCAACAAGAACACCATCAAGATCATCGGCGAGATGCCGGACACCTATGCGCAGGGCTACTTCGTGTACGACTCGAAGAAGTCGGGCTCGCGCACGGTCTCGCACCTGAGGTTCGGGCCCAGGCCGATCGAGGCGCCCTACCTGATCAACTCCGCCGGCTTCATCGGCTGCCACTCCTGGTCGATCCTTGAGCGGGTCGACGTCCTGGAGTACGCCCGGCCCGGCACCGTGCTGCTGGTCAACACCCCCTACCCGATCAACGAGGTCTTCTCCCGGCTGCCGCGCACCCTGCAGGAGCGGATCATCCAGCTCGGCATCGAGCTGTGGGCGATCGACGCCAACCTGGTGGCCCGCAAGGCCGGGATGGGCAGGCGCACCAACACGGTGCTGCAGACCTGCTTCTTCGCGATCTCGAAGGTGATGCCGCGGGAGGTGGCCATCGCCCAGGTGAAGAAGGCGATCCGCAAGACCTACGCCCGCAAGGGCGCCGACGTGGTGGCCAAGAACGAGGCCGCGGTGGACGCGTCCATCGCCGACCTGCATCGCGTCGCGGTGCCCGCCGCGCCGGCCAGCGAGCAGCCGATGATCCCGCCGGTGCCCGCCGACGCCCCCGACTTCGTCCGGACGGTGACCGCCTCCATGCTGGCCGGCACGGGCGACCAGCTGCCGGTCAGCGCGCTGCCGGTGGACGGCACCTACCCGTCCGGCACCACCAGGTACGAGAAGCGGAACATCTCCGACATCATCGCCGAGTGGGACGCCGAGGCCTGCATCCAGTGCGGCAACTGCGCCTTCGTCTGCCCGCACGCGGTGCTGCGCGCCAAGTACTACACCGAATCGGCCCTCGAGGGCGCACCGGAGGGCTTCCAGTCCGCGCCGCTGAACGCCGCGGGCTTCCCCGGCTCCCGCTACACCCTGCAGGTCTACGCCGAGGACTGCACCGGCTGCGGGCTGTGCGTCGAGGCCTGCCCCGTGAAGCCGATCGGCGGCGGCAACCGGCGCGCGATCAACCTTGCGCCGGTGCTGGAGCGGACGACCCAGAAGCGCAACGTCGCCTTCTTCGAGACCATCCCGGTCAACCGCCGCTCCCGCATCGACTTCGCCAATGTCCGCGGCACCCAGTTCCTCGAGCCGCTGTTCGAGTTATCCGGAGCCTGCTCGGGGTGCGGCGAGACGCCGTACCTGAAGCTGCTCACCCAGCTGTTCGGCGGCCGGGCGACGGTCGCCAACGCCACCGGCTGCTCGTCCATCTACGGCGGGAACCTGCCGACCACGCCGTGGGCGTCCAACAAGTACGGACGCGGACCGGCCTGGTCGAACTCGCTGTTCGAGGACAACGCGGAGTTCGGCCTCGGGCTGC
>JAEYNS010000360.1 GCA_023412435.1 Actinomycetes bacterium
CGGTCGTGGACGGCGGAGGACGCCACCGGCTACGCCACCGCCCTCGACGAGGCCGCCCAGCGGCTGGGCGAGCTCCCCTACGATGACGCGACCGCCGCGCTCAAGACCCTCGCCGAGGCCAACGAGCCCGTGGCGAAGGCGGCCCGTGCCGGTGACTGGGACGAGGCCTCGCGGCTGCTCCGACAGTCCTCCGCGGGGGCTCCGTCCGCGGCCGCTGACGACTTCCTCGAGATCACCGTCGCCAGCGTCGACCAGGGGCTGTCCGAGGTGCGGGCGGCCGGCGACGCCCAGGCGACGCAGACCACGACGTTCGCCGGTGCCGCCATCGGGTGCGCGCTGATCAGCGCTCTCGCCGGAGCGTTCGGCATCGGGCAGCGGCTGAAGGAGTACCGATGACCACCGTCATGCCCCCCGCCCCGGGCCAGCTCGGCGTCGCCGCCCGGCCCGCCGACCTGCTGGACTACCTGGGCAGGCTGGACGCGTGGCTGGCGCAGCGCCGGCAGGAGCTCGACTCCCTCGACGCCCAGATCCAGTCCACCGGCCGGCAGGCCGAGCTCACCGGTGACGTCACCTTGGCGCTGGCCCTGTGGCAGGCGGTCAAGACCCGCCAGGACCTGGTGCTGCGCACCTGGGACTCGGGGCGGGTCGGGCAGGTCGAGCTCGAGCGACTCTCCGGCCTGATCTGGGGCCGGCTCGACACCCAGGCATCCTCGGTCGACCAGCTCCGCTCGATGGCGGTGTCACTGCCCGAGGCCGGCCGGCTGTGTGACGCGCTGGTCGCGCAGCTGCGCACCCGGCTCAACACCGACCCGAACGCCGAGCAGCAGCTCATCCGGCTGCGGAACCTGCGCGCCCAGCTGGAACGGATCCGGGACCAGATCGCGCTGGAACCGCCGGCCCAGCAACCCGCCGCCCAGGCGAAGCTCGGGTCGCTCGCGGAGCGGACCGACGACCTCTACGCCAAACGGCAGCGCGGCGGCGACATCGGCGGGCTGCTCGGCCCACTCGAGATCGACGCCGCCCGCTACGAACGGGACCTGATCGTCAACGCCGCCCAGCGGCGGGAGGCGCGCGACCTCGTCACCCGGGCCAGAGAGGCGGTCACCGCGCTCGCAGCGAGGGAGCAGGCAGTGCGGCAGGGGGCCGCGCAGGCCGCGGCCCGGGTCTGGCCGCTGCCCGCCGGCGGCGTCCCCGACCTGGCGGCGCTGGGGCCGATCCCGAACACCAAGGCCGCGCTCGAGCCCTACCTGGCGCGGCTGGCCGAGTACGGGGCGGCGCTGGAGGCCGCCCATCGCGACCTGGCGGCGACGCTCAGCGAGGTGGGACGTGCCGAGGACCTGCTCGGTGCGCTCGCGGCGAAGGCTCGTGCCCTCGGCTGGTCCGACGACCCCACCCTGACCGCCATCGCCGACCTGCTCGGCGCCCAGTTCGAGGCCGGCCCCACGGTGCTGCCGGTGGTCAACGAGCTGCTGGCCGCGTATTCGGCCCGCCTCGACTACCTGAAGGCGGCCGGATCGTGAAGTGCCGCCAGCCCGGGTGCACCGGCACCATCGTCGACGGGTACTGCGACGTCTGCGGCCTGCCGCCGGCGCCGGGCACCATGCCGGTCGGCCGCGGCACTCCCGGCGGGCGACCCTCCACCACAGCCACCGGCCCGTGCCCCCGCCCGGGCTGCAACGGCAGGATCGTCGACGGCTACTGCGACGTCTGCGGTCTTCCGCCGCAGGACCCGCGCCCGGTCGCGGGCGCCGCTGCGGCCGCCAGCTCGCTCACCAGGGCGTCGTCGCACCTCGGGTCGACGGCACTCGGCTCCGCCCGGGCCAGCTCGTTCGGTGCGCCTGCTGTCCCGCGCCGCCGCAAGGGTCGGCCAGGCACCGGACTGATCGGGGCCGGCCTCACCTACGTCCCGCCCGCTCCCGCGATCGACCCGTCGAAGGCGGTGCTGGTCTCCCCCGTCGTGCCGGAGGATCGTCGGGTCTGCCCCCGGTGCGGCGCCAAGGTCGGCCAGTCCAGCGCGGTCGGGAGCGGCCGCAGCGAGGGGTTCTGCCCCAACTGCGGTGCGCTCTACTCGTTCACCGCCAAGCTCGCTCCCGGCGACCTGGTAGCGGGCCAGTACCGGGTCGAGGGCGCCCTCGCCCACGGCGGGATGGGCTGGATCTACCTGGCCCGCGACACCAACGTCTCGGGCCGCTGGGTGGTCCTGAAGGGCCTGCTCAACGCCGGGGACTCCGATGCCCTGGCCGCCACCATCAGCGAGCAGCAGTTCCTGGCGCGGGTCGAGCACCCGTTGATCGTGGAGATCTACAACTTCGTCACCCACTCCGACGCCGGCTACATCGTCATGGAGTACGTCGGCGGTCGCTCGCTCAAGCAACTGCTGAAGCAGCGCATGGAGGCCGCCAACGGCGAGCCGAACCCGCTGCCGATCGACCAGGCGCTGGCCTTCCTGATCGAGATCCTGCCCGCCTTCAGCTACCTCCACGACCTCGGCCTGCTGTACTGCGACTTCAAGCCCGACAATGTGATCCAGGTCGGCGACTCGCTGAAGCTGATCGACCTGGGTGGCGTCCGGCACGCCGGTGACGACGAGTCGGCGATCTACGGCACCATCGGCTTCCAGGCCCCGGAGGTCGCCACCGCCGGCGCGTCCATCGCCGCCGACATCTACACCGTGGGACGCACGCTGCTGGTGTTGTGCGCCGACGTCCCCGGCTACCAGAGCACCTACGAGTTCACGATCCCGCCGATCGAGGAGCTGCCCGCCTTCGCCGCCGCCGATGCCGCCTACCGGCTGCTGCTGCGGTGCTGCGCGCCGGACCCCAACGACAGGTTCGCCTCGGCCGAGGAGCTCCGCACCCAGATGCTCGGGGTGCTGCGCGAGACCGTCGCGGCGCGCACCCACACGGTGGCCTCGACCGCGGCCGCGTCCGCACTGTTCGAGCCGCCGACCGCCACCGGCGACAAGTTCAGCATCCGGCAGCTGCCCCGGCTGCGACCCGATGCCGGAGATCCGCAGCTGGCCTGGTTGGCGCGGATCAACATCGACGATCCCGCCGAGCGGCTCTCGGCGCTCCAGGGCGCCCCCGCCCAGAGCGCAGAGGTGCTGCTGGCGCGCGGCCACGCCGCCCTCGAACTCGGCGACCAGCGGACGCTGGACCGGTGCGTCCAGCAGTTGCTGACCGCCGATCCGTGGGAGTGGCGCGCGGTCTGGCTGGCGGGCCTCGGCGCGCTGGCCGCCAGCGACTACGCCACCGCTCAGTCGTCCTTCAACGCCGTCTACGGCCAGGTCCCCGGCGAGCTGGCCCCGAAACTGGCCCTGGCGGTGGCCTGCGAGCAGGGCGACGAGCCGGACCTCGCCGAGAGCCTGTACCAGGTCTGCGCCTCCACCGACGCCAACTACGTGACCCCGGCCGCGTTCGGCCTGGCCCGGGTCAGGGCCGGACGGGGCGACGTCGCAGGCTCCCTGGCCGCCCTGGAGCTGGTCCCCAGCACGTCACGCGGGTACCCGGAATCCCAGCGGCAGCGGGCGCGCCTGCTGGTCTCGATAGCCGACGGCCCTGCCGCCATCGGCAAGGCGCTGACCGCGGTCACCGCGTCCCGGCTCGACCCGGTGGTCGAGGCCGAACTCGAGCAGACCCTGTACGAACGCGCGCTCGACCTTGCCCGGAGCGGGCCGATACCGCTGGGCGGGCAGCGGGTCGACGCCGCCCAGCTGCGCGACCTGCTCGAGCAGACCTACCGCAAGCAGGCCCGACTCGCCACCGACCCCGCGACCAGGGCCCATCTCGTCGACCTCGCCAACTCGATCCGACCCTGGAGCCTGCTGTGAGCACAGAAGAACCCTGGCCGCTGCTGGGCGGCGGCGGTGAGGAACCCCCGGCCGCCGTCGGCGGACGCTGCCCGACCTGCACCTACCC
>JAEYNS010000367.1 GCA_023412435.1 Actinomycetes bacterium
GGCGCGGGCGCGGGGCCGGGGGGGGGGCGGGGTCGGGGGCGGGGCCCGGGCCCGCGCGCGGGCCGAGGAGACCGCGTCCCGGATCGCGGCCGAGGGCGGACGGGCGGTTGCCGTCGAGTGGGACGTCACCGACGCGGAGCAGGCGGGGGCTGCCGTCGCCGCCGTCGAGCGGGAGTTCGGGCCGCTCACCCTGGCGGTCAACAACGCGGGGATCGGGGCCGGCACACCGGCGCTGGACCTGACCCCCGAGCAGTGGCAGGGCGTGCTCGACACCAATCTCAACGGGGTCTTCTACTCCTGCCAGGCCGAGGCGCGGGCGATGCGTCAGCACGGACGCGGCGCGATCGTGAACATCGCCTCGATCTCTGCGACCATCGCCAACCGCAACCTGACCCAGGTCCAGTACAACGCGAGCAAGGCTGCGGTGGTCCATCTGACCAAGTCGCTGGCCGTCGAGTGGGCGCCCCTGGGCCTGCGGGTGAACGCCGTCAGCCCGGGCTACACCCTCACCCCGATGAACCGGCGGCCCGAGGTGGCCGAACTCGTCACGCAGTTCGCGGACACGACGCCGCTGGGACGGCTCGCCGAGCCGGACGAGATCGCCGGCCCGGTCCTGTTCCTGCTGGGCCCGGCCGCCAGCTACATCACCGGTGTCGACCTGCTGGTCGACGGCGGGTACTGCTGCTGGTAGCACCCTCGAGGGCGACCCGGGACTTCGCCGGCACCACCGGGAGACCGCACCCCCCAACCATGGTCGGGTCCGCTACCTGTTGCCTCCCGCCCGCGATGGTGAAACCATGCTGAGTACCCACCCCCGGTGCGCGTCGAAGGCCCGGTGTTGTGAGAGCGGCGGTGTCGCCGCTGCTCGGCGGGTCGTCGCGGGCGCCCCTCTCTTCGAGGAGGAACTCGATGTTCCGATCAGCCATGCCCTTGTTCGCGACCCCCAAGGTCGCCGTCGCCGCGGTGACAACCCTCGCCCTGGCCGCAGGAACCGGAGCCGCCGTCACCTCGGGCGTGCCTGCCCACCAGGGCGGTCGCCCCGCCAGGAACGTCATCCTGTTCGTCGGCGACGGGATGGGCACCTCCCACCGCCTTCTCATCCAGTACGGCAACGTCGGACCCGAGGGCACGCTGGCGATGGACGCGATGCCGGTCGCCGGCAGGTCGAAGACCTTCCCCCACGATCCCGAGGCCTTCGTCACCGACTCCGCGGCCGGCGGCACCGCGCTCGCCACGGGTGTCAAGACCTACAACGGCGCCATCGGCGTCGACGAGAACGGCAGGCCGGTGACCACGGTCCTTGAGCTGGCTGCCCGCAACGGCAAGGCCACAGGGCTGGTCACCACCGCCCAGGTCACGGACGCGACCCCCGCGGCCTTCGGGGCCCACGTGCTCGACCGGAGCCAGCAGAGCCTCATCGCCCGGCAGTTCCTCGAGAACAGCAAGCCGCAGGTCATCCTGGGCGGCGGCGAGGACAAGTGGTACCCGGCGGGCAACCCCGGCGCATTCCCCGACGAGCCGGCCGAGGACCCCACCGAACGCAGCGCAGGCACCGAGGGCAACCTGGTCGAGCTGGCACAGTCCCTCGGCTACGAGTACGTGACCAACACGGCGGAGCTGAAGGCCGCCAAGTCCCGCAAGATCCTGGGCCTCTTCGCGAACGAGGAGATGTTCCAGCAGCGACCGGAGGGCCAGGGCGACGTCTACAGCCCGACGGTCTCGCTGGCCGACATGACCTCGAAGGCGATCTCGACCCTGGCGAAGGACCGTGACGGGTTCTTCCTGCTCGTCGAGGAGGAGGGCATCGACGAGATGGCCCACCAGTCGAATGCGGGCCAGGTCATCAAGGCGGGCAAGAACCTCGACTCGGCAGTCGCGGTCGCCGTCCGTTACGCCGCCAAACACCGCGACACCCTGGTGATCGTCGTGGCCGACCACGAGACCGGCAGCCTGGCGATCGAGGACGTCCCGGCTCTGCAGAACAACCCCAGCTACCCCAACGAGAGCGGCGAGGGCCGCACCGCGGAGGACGGGCCGTTCAGCATCCCGGGCACCGACAGGCAGTTCGTCGTCGACTGGACCACCGCCAACCACACCGCTGAGGACGTACCGGTGACGGCGATGGGCCCCGGCAGCGAGTTGCTGTCCGGCGTCTACGAGAACACGCACGTCTTCGACGCCATGGTGATGGCGATGCGGCTGAAGCGCGGCTGATCGGCGCGCCGGCAGGTGCGGGCTGTCCCGCCGGGGGGGCGCCGGCGGGACAGCGTCCGCCTCGCCCGCGGAACGCGGCGCACGCGGGCGCGACCAGTGTCAGGCACGCCACCTAGCCTGTGGTCGTGACCGCGTTCAGCTCCCTCCCCGTCCGAGAGGTCATCGGCGAGGACGGTGACGGCGACGGCGGGTGGCCGTTCACGCTGGCGCCGGTCGCCCAACTGCTGAGGGACGGTCTGGAGTTGTCGGAGCTCACCATCCTCGTCGGGGAGAACGGGGTCGGGAAGTCGACGATCATCGAGGCGATAGCGATGGCCTACGGGCTCAGCCCCGAAGGCGGGAGCACCTACGTGAGGCCCTCGCAGCGTCCCACCGAGTCCCCGCTCCACGACCGGATCCGGCTGGTCCGCGGTATCGGGGGATCCCGATGGGGCTACTTCCTGCGCGCCGAGACCATGCACGGCCTGCTCACCTTCCTGGAACAGAACCCAGGTGCCGACGCCAGCTACCACGAGCGCTCCCACGGACAGGCGTTCACCGAACTCCTGGCGACCAAGCTGGGCCACATGACCGGGCGCGGCGGCCTCCTCGTGATGGACGAACCCGAGGCAGGGCTCTCCCTGCTCTCCCAGCTGGCGCTCGCCAACCAGCTCGCCGCACTGCGCGAGGACCGGATCCAGGCGCTGATCGCCACTCACTCACCGATCCTGGCCGCCACCCCCGGAGCACGGCTCATCGAACTCGACGAGGCCGGCTATCAGACTCGCACCTGGGACGACCTCATGACCGTTGCGCTCTACCGCCGCTTCCTCGCCGACCCCGGCTACTTCGGACTGGAGTAGCGACGCGACGCCACCGCCCCGCCGAGCAGGTGTCACGGCTCGGTGCGGAGAACCGTATCCAGGGGGCGTCCCTTCGCGAGCTCGTCGACGATCTTGTCGAGGATCCGTACCCGGCGCATGACCGGGTCGGTGATGTCGGCGATCCGTACTCCGCAGACGACCCCCGTGACCCTGACCGCGTTCGGGTGCAGGCTGGCGGCCTCGAGGAAGTCCTGGACGGTGGTCCTCGCGGCGAGGTGACCCTCGAAGGCCGCTTCGTCGAACCCGGTGAGCCACCGGATCGCCGCGTCGAGTTCGTCCTTGGGGCGTCCCTTGCGCTCGACCTTGGCCACGTACACGGGATACAGAACTGCGAACGGCATCCGCTTCACCCGCTCGGCGTTCGCCCGCTGGCGGGGTGTCTCCTCCATGGCCACAGGTCAAGTCTCAGCTCCGCGTCGGTCTGGGGCAAGCGCGCCGGCCCACGGGCGATCCGCCGGGTGTGAGCCTGCCTGACGAAGTCGGAGGGCAGCTCCACAGCCAGGCGGGACACCGCGTGATGATCAGCCTCCCGCGCTAGCGTAGCCGGGTGGGCGGCCTGATCGGTTACCAGACCTACGTCGACTGGCTCGGCCGGCGGACGCTGTCGCTGGCCGAGGTCTGGCCGGACGGGACCCCGCGCGCCGCGGTCGTCGGGCTCGGCCAGTCCCAGGCGAGCGTCGCCGCCGGGCACCGCTACCAGGGCGGTCAGGTGGTGAACCTGCGCCGGCTCGCGAGGGCCGGCCTGTTCGAGGAGGCCGTGGACGGGATCTGGGAACCGGTGGCACTGGCCGCCGGGGTGGGGTTCACCGATCTGGTGCGCCGTCCGATCGACGACGTCTTCATGGCGGACCTGCGCCACGGCAGCCCGCTGCTGCGGGAGAGCCTCGCCGCCCGCGAACCGGAGATCGTGGTCGCGATGAGCAAGGAGCCGGTGGTGGCCCTGTTCCACGAGGAGTACCCGCCGGGCGTCCTGCCGGTCCGGACGGCCTGGGGCGGCCAGGTGTTCCGGATGCCGCTGGTGAACCTGCCGGCCGGCGGCATGGCCCAGGTGATGCGGCAACTTGCCGAACTCCTCGCCTCCTGATGCCAGACTGGGGTGCGTGACAACGCCGTCCTTCCTCAGTTCCCTCACCGGCCTGTTCGCCCAGCCCGCCGCCGAGAACCCGACCGTCACGATGGTCGAAGCCGCCTATCGGGCGCTCGGCCTGGACGCCCGCTACCTCACCTGCGAGGTACCGCCCGAGGCGCTCGGCGACGCCGTCCGTGGGGCGCGGGCGATGGGCTGGCTCGGGTTCAACTGCTCGCTGCCGCACAAGCTGGCGGTGATCGAGCACCTCGACGAGGTCGCCGAGTCCGCCCGGCTGATCGGCGCGGTCAACTGCGTGGTGATCCGGGACGGACGGCTGGTCGGGGAGAACACCGACGGGCTGGGGTTCCTGACCTCGTTGTCCGGCGTCGTCGACCCGCGGGGCGCGCGGGTGGTGCTGCTGGGGGCCGGCGGAGCGGCCCGGGCGATCGCCGTGGAGTTGGCGCTCGCCGGGGCGGCGGAGCTGCGGATCATGAACCGGGGTGAGCAGCGGGGACGCGCGCTCGCCGCCCACGTCGCCTCGGCCACGTCCGCGAAGGTCAGCTTCCAGCCGTGGACGGCGCCCGTCGTGGTGGGGGAGGCCGACGTCCTGGTCAACGCCACCTCGATCGGCCTGTTCCCCGACACCGCGGTGCCCCAGGTCGACTTCTCGACCCTGCACGCCCGGACGGTGGTGGCCGACGTGGTGCCGAATCCGCCCCGCACCGGCTTCCTCACGGCCGCGGCCGGACGCGGCTGCCCGACCCTGGACGGGCTCGGGATGCTGGTCAACCAGGGGGTGATCGGGATCCGGCACTGGACGGGGCTCGAGCCCGATCCCGCCGTGATGCACGCAGCGCTCTCGGCGGTCCTCGGCTGACCCGGGCCCGGGGCGGCTCCGCGTCGGTCCGCTCGGGACGGGCCGGCGCGCTCTGGCAGACTGGGGGAGTGGACGGCCTCAACAGCAACCTCAACCTCAACGAGGGCGCGCCGCCGCGGGTGATGCCGCGGCTCGGGGAATGGGGTCCGCTCGAGGTGCCGGCGACCCGGGCCAAGCGCAGGATGCGCTGGTGGGTGATCCTGATCCTGACCGGTGTGCTGGCCGCCGTGGTCGGCTACGGGTACTGGATCTACACGATGATCCGGTGAACGCTCACTGCGCCAGCGCGCTGAGGTGACGCAGCCGGGCGAGTTCCGACTTCAGGAACTCGGGACCGCCCCGCCTGGCGAGCACGATCGTGGCGTTCGACCGGAACGGCGAGATCGCGACCAGCGTGTCGCCCCAGCCCGGCAGCCAGCCGTCGCCGAGTTCGGCGCTGCGCAGCTCGTCCAGGGGGCCGATCGCTGCCACCCCGGCCGCGTCCAGGTCGGGGGCGAGGTCGGTGCGGGCCAGTACCTGCCCGGTGTCACGGTCGATCAGCACTGCCCAGCTGACCCGGAACACGTCGGTCGACTCGAGGGTGAGGATCTCCTCGGCCCGCTCCGGGTGCTCGGTCATGTGGTTCAGCACGTCCACGTCGGCCTGCAGGCCCCACCGCTCGGGGTAGTACGACAGCCACAGCACCTCGACCCCGGGAATCGAGGTGCACGCCGTCACCAGCGAGTCGGGCTGGATGCCGCTGGGCAGCTCGAGCATGAAGTCGTCGACGGCGTAGCCCTCGTACTTCTCCACGATCTCGACGGCGTTGATGTCCGCCCCTACCGTGCCCATGGCGGTGGCGACTGCCCCGAGCGAACCGGGGCGATCGGGCAGGGCAAGTCTCAGCAGGAACACACGTCACAGTGTGGCCGACATCTGTTACGGATTGGTCACGACGCGGTGACACCGGGACGCGGCCGGGTCGAGCGGCGCCCGCCGCCCCCGTAGAGTGGGACCTCGGACCCGACCCTTCCGCAGGAGCGCGCAGTGGCATTGACAGCTGCCGATGTCGGCCGGCTCGCAGAGCTGGCACGCATCAGCCTTACCGCCGAGGAACTCGAGCATCTCGCCCCGCAGTTGGAGGTGATCCTCGAGTCGGTGGCCCAGGTGGCCGAGGTCGCCGGCGCCGACGTCCCGCCGACCTCCCACGCCCTGCCGCTGGTGAACGTCTTCCGGCCCGACGAGGTCACCCCCTCGCTGCCGGTCGAGGATGTGCTGGCCGGCGCGCCCGCGGCCGAGGACAACCGGTTCCGGGTTCCGCGTATCCTGGGGGAGGAAGCGTGAACCCGCTGGTGACGCTGACCGCGTCCGAACTCGCCGGCATGCTCGAGGCCGGCGAGGTGTCGGCCCGCGAAGTGACCCAGGCCCACCTCGACCGGATCGCTGACGTCGATGGCGACGTGAAGGCCTTCCTCGCGCTCGACGCGGAGCGCGCCGTGCAGGCCGCCTCGCGAGTCGACGACCAACGCGCCGACGGTGCTGAGCTGAGCCCGCTGGCCGGCGTCCCGATCGCGGTGAAGGACATCTTCACCTACACCGGCCTGCCCACCACGGTCGGCTCCCGGATCCTCGAGGGCTGGTATCCCCCGTACAACGCGACGATCATCGAGCGGCTGCTGGCTGCCGGCCTCGTCATCCTCGGCAAGACCAACCTCGACGAGTTCGCGATGGGGTCGTCGACCGAGAACTCCGGCTACTTCACCACCCACAACCCCTGGGACCTCAGCCGGATCCCCGGCGGCTCCGGCGGCGGCTCCTCGGCTGCCGTAGCAGCCTTCGAGGCCCCGCTGGCGATCGGCACCGACACCGGCGGGTCGATCCGGCAGCCCGCCTCGGTCACCGGCACCGTCGGGGTGAAGCCGACCTACGGGGCGACCTCGCGGTACGGCGTGGTGGCGATGGCGTCCTCGCTGGACACCCCCGGCCCCTGCGCCCGGACGGTGCTGGACGCCGCCCTGCTGCACCAGGTGATGGCCGGCTGGGACCCGAGGGACTCGACCTCCATCAACGCGCCGGTGCCCGACGTGGTGGGCGCCGCCCGCAGGGCCGACGTCAAGGGCCTGCGGATCGGTGTCGTCAAGGAGTTCGGCGGCGAGGGCTACCAGCCGGGCGTCGAGCAGCGGTTCCGCGAGGCGCTGGAGGTGCTGGAGGGCCTGGGCGCCGAGATCGTCGAGGTGTCCTGCCCGCACTTCGACCACGCCCTGGCGACCTACTACCTGATCATGCCGGCGGAGGTGTCGTCGAACCTTGCCCGATTCGACGCCATGCGGTACGGCCTGCGGGTGGGCGACGACGGCACCCGAAGCGCCGAAGAGGTGATGAACCTCACCCGGGGCACCGGCTTCGGCGCCGAGGTGAAGCGCCGCGTCATCCTGGGCACCTACGCGCTCAGCAGCGGCTACTACGACGCCTACTACGGCTCGGCCCAGAAGGTCCGCACCCTGATCAAGCAGGATTTCGACGCCGCGTTCGAAAGGGTCGATGTGCTGGTCTCGCCCTCCACCCCGACCACGGCGTTCCCGATCGGGGAGCGGGTGGACGATCCGCTGGCGATGTACAAGGCCGACCTGTGCACCATCCCGTCCAACCTTGCCGGGAACGTGGCCGCGTCCTTCCCGTGCGGGCTGAGCCCCGACGACGACCTGCCGGTCGGCTTCCAGGTGATGGCGCCGCCGCTGGCCGACGACCGGGTCTATCTGGTCGGCGCCGCGCTCGAGGCCGAACTCGGCCGGCGCTGGGGCGGGCTGCTGATCGACCGGCTCGCTGCCAGGGAGGTGCTGGCATGAGCGACCGGCTGGTGGACTTCGACGAGGCGATGGCCGCCTTCGATCCCGTCCTCGGGCTCGAGGTGCACGTCGAACTCAACACCGCGTCCAAGATGTTCTGCGGCTGCTCGACCGCCTTCGGGGCCGCCCCCAACACCCAGACCTGCCCGGTCTGCCTGGGGCTGCCGGGCGCGCTGCCCGCGGTCAACGCCAGGGCCATCGAGTCGGCGATCCGGATCGGCCTGGCGCTGAACTGCCAGATCGCCCCCTGGTCGCGGTTCGCCCGGAAGAACTACTTCTACCCGGACATGACCAAGGACTTCCAGACCTCCCAGTACGACGAACCGATCGCGTTCGAAGGCCAGGTCGCGGTCGAGGTGGACGGGGAGGTCTTCGAGATCCCGATCGAGCGCGCCCACATGGAGGAGGACGCCGGCAAGCTGCTGCACGTCGGTGGCAGCACAGGGCGCATCCACGGCGCCGACTACTCGCTGGTCGACTACAACCGGGCCGGGGTGCCGCTGATCGAGATCGTCACCAAACCGATCCGGGGGACGGGAGCGAAGGCGCCGCAGGTCGCCCGGGCCTACGTGGCGCAGCTGCGCGAGCTGATGCGGGCGCTCGGCGTCTCCGACGTCAGGATGGAACAGGGCTCGCTGCGCTGCGACGCCAACGTCTCGCTGATGCCCAAGGGGAGCACAGAGCTCGGGCTGCGCACCGAGACCAAGAACGTCAACTCGCTGCGCTCGATCGAGAACGCCCTCACCTACGAGATCCGCCGCCAGGCCGCGATCCTGTCCGCCGGCGGCCGCGTCCACCAGGAGACCCGGCACTGGCACGAGGACGGCGGCTACACCTCGCCGGGCCGCTCCAAGGAGCAGGCGGAGGACTACCGGTACTTCCCCGAGCCCGACCTCGTCCCTGTCGCGCCCAGCGCGGAGTGGATCGAGGAGCTCCGCAGCACCCTGCCCGAGCCACCGGCGGCCCGGCGCAAGCGGCTGCAGCAGGAGTGGGGGTTCACCGACCTGGAGTTCCGCGACGTCGTGAACAACGGCGCTCTCGACGTCGTCGAGGCGACCGTCGCCGCGGGAGCCGCCCCGCAGGCGGCCCGCAAGTGGTGGACCACCGAACTGGTGCGGCGGGCCAACGAGGCCGGCGTCGAGCTCGACGAGGTCGGCATCACACCGGTCCAGGTCGCAGGCCTGCAGCAGCTCGTCGAGGACGGGACCGTCAATGACAAGCTGGCCCGCCAGGTGATCGACGGCGTGCTCGCCGGTGAGGGCGAGCCCGCCGAGGTGGTGGCGGTGCGGGGCCTGGCCGTGGTCTCCGACGACGCCGCGTTGTCCGCGGCGGTGGACGCCGCGATCGCTGCCAACCCCGATGTCGCCGCCAGCATCAGGGCGGGCCGGGTGGCCGCAGCCGGTGCGCTGATCGGCGCCGTGATGAAGGAGATGCGCGGCCAGGCGGACGCCACGAGGGTCCGCGAGCTGATCATCTCCCGGCTGGGCTGAGCGATGGACGGCGCCCTCGCCGACACCAGCCGGACCCGGTTCGGGTGGCCGGTGGTGGCGGCGGCGGTCGCGCTCGTCGTCCAGTTGGTCGCGCTCTACCTGCCCGGCTCGGCAACCCCGGGCGTGGACCTGCCGGGCCTGGACAAGGTTGTGCACCTGTTGCTGTTCGCCGTCCCGGCGTGGCTGTTCCTCGGTGCCGGCGCCTCCGCGCGGCTCGTGCTCACAGGGTTCGCAGTGCACGCCGTGGCCAGCGAGCTCGTCCAGCACTGGTTCGTGCCGCTGCGTACCGGGGACCCGCTCGACCTGGTGGCCGACCTGGCAGGTGTCGGCGTGGCCGTCGCCCTGTCACCACGCGTGGCCCAGCAGGTCCGCCAGCAGTTCGTCGGCGTCCACCGCATGGCCCCGGGCGGTGAACCAGGAGGTCATGTTGGTGCAGTCGCGGTGCAGGAAGTCGACGGCGGCGGGGTTGGAGGCCAGATCGACCAGCTGCGGCACGTCGATGATCACCAATCGGGGTTCCGGCCCGCTGGCGTCGGCGACGAGCGTGTTGTACGGGCTCAGGTCGCCGTGGACGAAGCCGAGCCCGGTGAGCGTCCGCATCGCGACCACGAGCTGGTCGAACAACAGCGTCAGCTCTGAGGCGGTCGGCCGGAGCTGGTGGAGCCGGGGCGCCGCAGCCTCGCCGTCGGAGATGAACTCCATGAGGATCTCGGTGTCGGCGATCTGCACCGGGTAGGGCACCGGCACGCCTGCGGTGTACAGCCGCCTGAGCGCCTGCCACTCCGCTCGCACCCACAGGCCCGCCTGCAGCCGCCGGCCGAAGCCCGACTTGCGGTCGGCGAGTGCACGGGTGGCTACCGAGCTGCGCACGCGGCGTCCCTCGGTGTAGCCGGAGTCGCGATGGAACAGCCGGTGGTCGGCAGACCGGTAGCGCTTGGCGGCCAGCAGGCAGGTCTGGTCCGGGTCGTCAGGCACCGCCCTTTCGAGCAGGAAGACATCGGCTTCCTTGCCTGTCTTGAGGACGCCCAGGTCGGTGTCGAGGGCGGCCGAGGAGGTCACCAGCCAGGCCGGCCACGGCTCGGGGCCGCGGTCCAGCCGCTCGGTGGTGTCCCAGGTGGACCACCGCTGGTTGTCAGCGAGGTCGTCGGTATAGGCGTGATACGTCAGGTCGTCCCAGTCGAACGACGCAGAAGGGTGTGACAAGGGTGTTCGCTCCTGAAGCGGAGGCACCCCAGGGCAGCGTCAGGCTGCGGGGGCCTCGGTTGGAAGGGTGATCGAAGGCAACCCGGTAACAGTGACCGACATCACACGACCTCCTTCCAGCCAGGCGACGCGCGCTGTGGCGCGCCGCACAAGGGTAGCGCGAGAGACCGGCGAGGACCAGAGCGGGACACCTCTCCCCGGTGAGGACCAGAGCGGGACACCCCTCCCCGGTGAGGACCAGAGCGGGGAACCCCTCCCCGGTGAGGACCAGAGCGGGACACCCCACCCCCGTGAGGGGAGCAGCCGCCCCGGCCCACCCGGCCCC
>JAEYNS010000005.1 GCA_023412435.1 Actinomycetes bacterium
ACCTCGGCGCGCGCCTCGTCCAGCGCCGGGTGCGCGCGCAGCAACCGGAGCGCCTCGGCCACGTCCTCGTCGCTCTCGATGCCGCCGTCCAGCAGGGCGAGCAGGCGCGCGTCACCGGGGTCGTCGGACCGGCGGGCGAGCAGGGTGGGCAGGGTCGGGACGCCGGCCCGCAGGTCGGTGCCGGGGGTCTTGCCCGCGGTGTCGGAGGCGATGTCGATGATGTCGTCGCTGAGCTGGAAGACGCTCCCGATCTCCTCGCCGAACGCGGCCAGCGCGGCGATCACCTCGTCCGGCGCCGCCGCCACCATGCCGCCGAACCGGGCGGAGGTCGCGATCAGCGAACCGGTCTTGTCGGCCACGACGGCGAGGTAGTGAGCGAGCGGATCCTCACCGGGCTGTGGTCCGCGGGTCTCGGCGAGCTGGCCCTGGACCAGCCGGGCGAAGGTGTCCGCCTGCAGGCTCACGTACTCGACGCCCAGCCGGGCGACGATGCTGGAGGCGCGGGAGAACAGCAGGTCGCCGACGAGAATGGCGACATTGTTGTCCCACCGCCGGTTCGCGCTGGCCGCGCCCCTGCGCAGTTCCGCCTCGTCCATCACGTCGTCGTGGTAGAGGCTGGCGACGTGCGTGAGCTCCACCACGAGGGCCGCCTTGATGACGTCCTCGTCGGACGCGGCGCGCTCCCCGACCATCGAGGCGAGGATCACCAGCAGCGGACGGAACCGCTTGCCGCCGGCGCTGATGATGTGGCGAGCCGCCTGGGTGGCGAAGGCGGTGTCGGCCGCCGCGGCGTCCAGCAACCGCTGCTCCACCTGCTCGAGCAGGTCGGTCACCCGCGCGTTGAAGGCGGGGTCCAGCTCCTCGCTGGCGGCGCTGATGGCGCTGTCGACGAACATCCGGCCAGCCTAACGAAGGAAGACTTCGGCCCGCGCGAGCAGGTCGAGCAGTTGACCGGGGAACAGCCCGAGGTAGGCGGTGGCGACGGAACCGACCACGATCGGCACCCAGGTCATGCCGCTGGCCCTGCCGACCCTCACCTGCCGGTTCGGATCGCCGAAGAACATCACCACGATGACCCGGATGTAGAAGTACGCGGCGATGAGGCTGAAGATGATGGCCGCCAGCACCAGCCACCAGTAACCGCCGCGCCAGGCCGCCGAGAACACCGCCCACTTACCGATGAAGCCACCGGTCAGCGGGATGCCGGCGAAGCTCAGCATCAGGAAGGCGAAGATCCCCGCCAGCCAGGGGTGCGTCCTGCCCAGGCCCGACCACCCGGCCAGCGTGTTCACCTCGCCGGCCTGGTCACGGACGAGGGTGACGATGGCGAAGGCGGCGACGACGGCGAAGCCGTAGGCGATCAGGTAGAACATGATCGACCCGACGCTGTTCAGCTGCCCCCCGGGCACGTCGGACAGGGCGCCGACGATGGCGGTCAGCAGGAAGCCGGCGTGCGCTATCGACGAGTAGGCCAGCATCCGCTTGATGTCGGTCTGGGTGAGGGCGAGGATCGCGCCGACCGCCATGGTGAGGATGGCGAGGACCGCCAGCAGGGGCTGCCAGCTCCACCGCTCGGCGCCGAGGGCGACGTAGAACACCCGGGCGGCGCCGGCGACGGCTGCCAGCTTGGTGCAGATCGCCATGAACCCGGTCACGGGGGTCGGGGCGCCGACGTACACGTCGGGCACCCAGGCGTGGAACGGGACGACGCCGATCTTGAACAGGACGCCGACGCCGAGCATCGCCATGCCGGTGTAGAGCAGCCCGCGGCCGTAGACGGGAGAGGCGATGGCGGCGTCGATGGCGGCCAGGTCGAAGGACCCCGCGTACCCGTAGAGCAGCGCCATGCCGAACAGGAAGAAGGCCGACGAGAAGGCACCCAGCAGGAAGTACTTCAGGCCTGCCTCCTGGCTGAGCAGCCGGCGGCGGCGGGCCATCGCGCTGAGCAGGTAGAGCGGCAGGCTCATCACCTCGAGGCCGATGAACAGGGTCAGCAGGTCGTTGGCCGAGGCGAAGACCATCATGCCGCCCAGCGAGAACAGCGCCAGCGGGAACACCTCGGAGTGCTCGAGTCGGGCCGCGCTGGCGTCCGCCTCGAGCTGGCTGCCGGGCACCGACGAGGCGGACGCGGCGAAGGTGGTGGCCCCGTTGTGGAGGCTGCGCTCGGAGAACACCAGGATGCTGAGCAGGCCGAAGACCAGCAGCGCCCCCCACGCGATGTACGTGGGCCCGTCCAGGGTGATCGAGCCCATCGCGAGCAGGCCGGAGTTGTCGCGCCGCCAGTTGAGGACGAGCATCACGAAGGCGGCAAGGGCGGTCAGTTCCACCACGGCCAGTTGGGCGTTGAACCGCCACTGGCGCGGCAGGACCGCTTCCAGCAGCACGCCGAGGCACGCCCCCACCAGCACGATGAGGATCGGTGAGAGCTCGAACCACTCGAAGCTCGGAGCCGCGATGTTCACTGTGCTTCCTCTCCGAACGGCACGACGGGATCGGAGATCCCGGCCTGGGTCAAGGTGGCGACGCTCGTCGGCTCAATGACATCGAGCGCAAGCTGCGGGACGAAGCCGAGCAGCAGGATGGCGCCGATCAGCGGGACCATCACCCACCTCTCCCGGCCCGTCAGGTCGGTGGTGATGTGCTCGCGCACCTGGTCGGTGGCCGGCCCGGTCATCGTGCGCTGGTACATCAGCATGACGTAGACCGCCGCAAGCACGGTGCCCAGCACCGCCACGGCAGCCACCCAGGGCTCCCGCGACCAGGTGCCGGCCAACACCATGAACTCGCTGACGAAGCTGGACATGCCCGGCAGGGCGAGGGCCGACAGGCCCGCCACGAGGACGCTGCCCGCCAGCACGGGGGCCACCTTCTCCACCCCGCCGAAGGACTCGACCATCGCCGAGCCGCGGCGGCTGATCAGGAAGCCCAGCACCAGGAACAGGGCAGCGGTGGAGAACCCGTGGTTGAGCATGTAGAAGATGGTTCCGCTGGTTCCGGCGGTGGTGAACGTGTAGATGCCGAGCACCATGAAGCCGAAGTGGCTCACCGAGGTGTAGGCGACCAGCCGCAACAGGTTCTTCGAACCGATCGCCGCGATCGCGCCGTACAGGATCGAGACCAGCGCCAGCACGATCATCACCGGGCCGACGGCGCGGCTGGCGTCGGGGAAGAGCGCCAGGCAGAACTTGATCATCCCGAAGGTGCCGATCTTGTCCAGGACGCCGACCAGCAGGACGGAGGTGCCCGGAGTGCTCTCCTCGGCGGCGGTCGGCAGCCAGGTGTGGACGGGCACCATCGGCGCCTTGATCACGAAGGCGATCAGGAAACCCACCATCAGCAGCATCTCGGTGCCGGGGGCGAAGCCGAGCCGGACCAGGTCGGCGATCAGGAAGGTCGGGGCGCCGAACTGGCTGGTGGACTCGGCGTACAGCCCGATCACGCTGAACAGCATGATCAGGCCGCCGGCCAGGCTGAACAGCAGGAACTTCACCGCGGCGTAGGAGCGGCGCGGGCCGCCGAAGCCGCCGATCAGGAAGTACATCGGGATCAGCGTCGCCTCGAAGAAGAGGTAGAACAGCAGCACGTCGTCGGCGAGGAAGACGAACAGCGACAGCGCCTCGAGCAGCAGGACGAGCGCGAAGAACACCTGCGCGTTCCAGCGGGTCTCGCTGCGGCTGTCGAACAGCTTCCACTCCGCCAGCAGCACCAGCGGCGTCAGCACGACGGTGAGCAGCACCATCATCAGCGACATGCCGTCCACCCCGAGCGCCCAGGAGGCGCCGAACGCCGGGATCCACGGCGCCAGCTCGGCGAGCTGGGCACCGGAGGTGTACAGGGCCGCGACCCCGAAGCCGAGGCCCGCGGTGAGCAGGGCGAAGGCCATGCCGAGGCCCTTCGCCACCTCCTTGACCGGGAAGCACAGCACCACTGCGCCCAGCAGCGGCACCAGCCCCAGGAGGGTCAGCCAGGGAATAGTCATCTCCACGTCCTCCCTCAGGCCAACTGGCTCAGGATCATCACGACACCGACAATGAGCACGCCGACGGTCAGTCCGAGCGCGTACCGCCGGACCTGGCCGGTCTGCAGCTTGCGCCCCTGGCTCGACAGGCCGGAGAACATCCCGGCCAGGCCGTCGGCCCCGGCGTCGATCACCCGCTGGTCGGCACCGACCACGCCGTCGGCGAGCCGCATCGTCGGCCACACCACGAGGGTGTGGTTGACGGCGTCGCCGAACAGGTCGTTGCGACCCGCGATGGTGACCGGGTTGGAGGTGGCGGGCGCCGTGGTCGGGATCGGCTTGCGTCCGAACACGAACCAGCCGAGCGCGACGCCTGCGGCCACGACCGCCATGGTCGCCCAGCCGACAGCGGTCGGGACCAGCGAGAGCTCGTGCGGGTGCGCCCCGGTGGCGGGCTCCAGCCACTCCTGGATCCAGAAGTTCATCAGCGCGCCGGACACCACGGAGAACACCGCGAGGATGATCAGCGGCACGGTCATCACCTTCGGCGACTCGTGCGGGTGGACCCCGTCCTGCCAGCGCTTCTCGCCGAAGAAGGTCATCAGCATCAGTCGGGTCATGTAGAAGGCGGTGATCCCGGCGCCGATCAGGGCGCAGGCCCCGACCAGCGTGCTGTGCTCGAAGGCGGCCTCGATGATGTGGTCCTTGGAGAAGTAGCCGGCGAAGAACGGGAAGCCGATGATCGCCAGGTAGCCCATCGCGAAGGTCCAGAAGGTCACCTTGATCACGGTCGACAGCCCGCCGTAGTGGCGCATGTTCACGTCGTCGTCCATCGCGTGCATCACCGAGCCGGCGCCGAGGAACATGTTGGCCTTGAAGAAGCCGTGGGTGAGCAGGTGGAAGATCGCGAAGGCGTAGCCGGCGGGGCCGATGCCCGCGGCCAGGATCATGTAGCCGATCTGGCTCATCGTCGAACCGGCCAGCACCTTCTTGATGTCGTCCTTGCTGGTGCCGATCCACGCGCCGGCCAGCAGCGTGACCGTTCCGACCACCACGACGGCGGTGCTGGCCGCGGCGGAGAGTTCGAAGATCGCGTGCGAGCGCACCACAAGGTAGACGCCGGCGGTGACCATGGTGGCGGCGTGGATCAGCGCCGACACCGGGGTCGGGCCCTCCATGGCGTCCAGCAGCCAGGCCTGCAGCGGGACCTGCGCCGACTTGCCACAGGCCGCGAGCAGCAACAACAAGCCGATCAGGGTGGCCCAGAACTGGTCGGCCTGGCCGATGCCGTGGTTGACGGCGGTGAACGCCGACGAGCCGAACAGGGCCAGCATCGCCATGACCGCCGTCATCATGCCCAGGTCGCCGACCCGGTTCATCACGAACGCCTTCTTGGCCGCCGCGGCCGCAGTCGGCTTGTGCTGCCAGAACCCGATCAGGAGGTAGGACGCCAGGCCGACGCCCTCCCAGCCGACGAACAGCACGAGGTAGCTGTCGGCGAGCACCAGCAGCAGCATCGCCGCGATGAACAGATTGAGGAAGGCGAAGAAGCGCCGCTTGCGCGCGTCGTGGGCCATGTAGCCCAGCGAGTACACGTGGATCAGCCCGCCCACCCCGGTGATCAGCAGCGCGAACAGGATCGACAGCGGGTCGAGCAGCAGGCCGGCGTCGATGGTCCACTGCGGGGTGGCGATCCACTCGTACAGCGGGACGCCCACCGCCCTGGCTTCGACCGGCGAGGTGAACATCGTGGCGAACAGGACGGCGGCCACCGCGAAGGAGGCCCACACGGCGGCGACCGCCAGCGGCGGCCCGACCTTGTCCAGCGCCCTGCCGCCAAGCAGCAGCACAGCCGCAATCACGGCGGGGATCGCGATCATCAGCCACGCCCAGCCGAACAGCCCGGTCGCGGCTACCGGGGCGATCGTCTCCAGCACAATCACGTCGTTCCCCTCAGAGTTTCAGCAGGCTGGCAGCGTCGACCGAGGTCGAGCGTCGGGTGCGGAAGATGATCATGATGATGGAGAGCCCGACCACCACCTCGGCGGCCGCCACCACCATCACGAAGAAGCTGGCCACCTGGCCGTCAAGGCCGCCCCTGGCCTGGGCGAAAGCGACCATCGCGAGGTTGGCGGCGTTCAGCATCAGCTCGACCGACATGAAGGCGACCAGCGCGTTGCGGCGCACCATCACGCCCACGGCGCCCAGCGAGAAGATGATCGCCGCCAGGATGAGCAGGTTCTCGGTTGTCACTGTTCCTCCTCGTCGGCGACCCGTTCGATGGCCCGGAAGGTCTCGGCGGTGGCACCCGACAGCGCGGGCGCGTCCACGATGACGCCGCGACCGGCGAGGGTCTGCGAGACCGACTCGGGTGCGATCGACCCGTCCGGCAGCAGGGCCGGGGTGGCGATCGAGTTGTGGCGGGCCAGCACACCCGAGTTCGGCAACGAGCCGGGGTGCGTCCCGTCCTCGGCATAGGCCCTCATCCTGGCCTCGGCGAGTTCGGCCTGGCCCGGCTTGGGTTCGACGTGGCGGCGGTGCGCCAGCACCATCGCGCCGACCGCGGCGGTGATCAGCAGCGCAGAGGTCAACTCGAAGGCGAACACGTAGCGGCTGAAGATCAGCGCCGCCAGTGACTCGACGTTGCCGCCGTAGGCGGCGTTCGCCTGCTCGAGCCCGACCGGTGCGGCGGTGATCGCGCCGCCGATCCCGAAGACGATCAGCGAGAGCAGGCCGAGCGCGGTGATCCACGACAGCACGCGCTGGCCGCGCAGGGTCTCCACTATCGAGTCGGGAGTGTCGACGCCGACCAGCATCAGCACGAACAGGAAGAGCATCATGATCGCGCCGGTGTAGACGATGATCTGCACCGCACCGAGGAACGGGGCGTCCATCGCCAGGTAGAGCGCGGCGAGGTTCAGCATCACGAAGGCCATCGACAGCGCCGCGTACACAGCCTTGCGGAAGAAGACCAGCCCGAACCCGCCGGCCACCATCAGCGGGCCGCAGATCCAGAACGCGAGATCCGCGCCGGTCATCGGGCACCCCCTGAGGCGTCGCGCACGATCGGGGTGCGGTTGTCCGGCTCGCCGGTGTTCGGCAGGCCGAGGAAGTACTCCTTCTCGGTGTCGCCGAGCCGGCGCGGGTGGGGCGGCTCCTCCATGCCCGGCAGCAGCGGGGCGAGCAGCCGGTCCTTGGTGTAGATCATCTTCTCCCGCGTCGTGTCGGCGAGCTTGAAGTCGTTGGTCATGGTCAGCGCACGGGTCGGGCAGGCCTCGATGCACAACCCGCACAGGATGCAGCGCAGGTAGTTGATCTGGTAGACCCTGCCGTACCGCTCACCGGGCGAGTAGCGCTCGGACTCGGTGTTGTCGGCGCCCTCCACGTAGATCGCGTCGGCGGGGCAGGCCCACGCGCAGAGCTCGCAGCCGACGCACTTCTCCAGACCGTCGGGCCAACGGTTGAGCTGGTGGCGGCCGTGGAACCGGGGGGCGGTGACCTTCTCCTTGCCCTTCTCCGGGTAGCCCTGGGTGAAGGTCTTGCGGAAGATGGTGCGGAAGGTCACCCCGAAGCCCGCCCAGGGGTCGAAGACGCCCATCACTGCTCCTTCTCGGTCGTGTCGTCAGGGGCCGGCTCGGCGGTGGCCGACACCACCCCGGCCAGCTCGGGCAGCACCTGCCCCGGCATCGGCGGGACGGGGTAGCCGCCGGCGAAGGCGTCGAACGGCTCGTCCTCGGCGGGTCCGGGCTTGGCCGGCTCCCGGTCGCCGATGAACAGCAGCGCGAGCGTCGCCAGCAGCAGCACCGCCGCGATCCCCAGCGCGGTGTACCACAGCCACTGCTGCATGCCCTCCTGCTGCACCTTGCGGATCACCGAGATCAAGACGATCCAGGCCAGCGAGATCGGGATCAGGGCCTTCCAGCCCAGCGACATGAACTGGTCGTAGCGGAACCTCGGAAGCGTGCCGCGCAACCACACGAACAGCGAGATGAACAGCTGCACCTTGATCATGAACCAGATCGGGCCCAGCCACGGGTTGTTGAGGAACTCGATCTGGTTGAGCGGCCACGGCGTCAGGTAGCCGCCCATGAACAGCGTCGTAGCGATCGCCGAGACGGTGGCCATGTTGATGTACTCGGCGAGGAAGTAGATCGCGTAACGGAAGCCTGAGTACTCGGTGATGTAGCCGGAGACCAGCTCGGACTCCGCCTCCGGCAGGTCGAAGGGCGCCCGGTTGGTCTCACCCACCATCGAGATCACGTAGATGATGAAGCTCGGGATCAGGGTGATGAACAGCCAGTTCGGCATCCCGAAGGCGTCGAAGCCGAACGGCATCAGTGGCGCGCGCTGGGCCTCGACTATCTGCGAGGTTGACATCGTCCCGGCGTACAGGAAGACCGCCACCAGCGACAGGCCCATCGCGATCTCGTAGCTGATCATCTGGGCCGTGGAGCGGAGCCCGCCGAGCAGCGAGTACGGGGAGTTCGACGACCAGCCGGCCAGCACGAACCCGTAGATGCCGACGGCCGTCACGGCGAGCAGGACGAGCACACCGACCTCGGGGTCGGCCAGCTGCAGGCGCGTGGTCACCCCGAAGATCTCGACCTCGCCGCCGAACGGGATCACCGCCCAGGCTGTGAAGGCCGCGGTGCCCGCGATGATCGGCGCCACCGTGAACAGGACGCGGTCGACCATCCGCGGCATGAAGTCCTCCTTGATCAGGAGCTTCATGCCGTCGGCCAGCGCCTGGCCGAGGCCGAACGGGCCGTTCATGATGGGGCCGAGCCGGTGCTGCATCTTGGCCACCAGCCGGCGCTCGTACCAGACGTTGAAGATCGTCCAGACCAGCAGGACGACGAACAGCGCGACGACCTTGATCAGGACAAGCCACCAGGGATCGTTCATCAGGCGACACCTCCCGGGCTGAGCTGCACGGTGTCACCGGGCAGCACCCCATACTCCCCCAGGGCGGCGCCCGGGCTGTTGGTCGGCACCCACACGGTGCCGTCGACCATGTCGGGCTCGACCGCGAGCGTCAGGCTGAACGAGCCGGACGGGCTCACCACGGTGAGCATCCCGCCGTCGACCAGGCCCTCCGCCGCCGCGGTGGCGGGGCTGACCCGAGCGATCGCCGGCTTCGCGGTGGCCGCCAGGGCGAGCTCGTTGTCCATCCCGCCCCCGCCGTCGAGCAGCTGACGCCTGGTGGCGAGCCGGTAGCCGCCGCTGGACGCGGCCGGCGCGGGCCGGTCGGCAC
>JAEYNS010000093.1 GCA_023412435.1 Actinomycetes bacterium
GTGACCCACACCGCGGCGGCGTTCGACCCCGCCAGCGTCAGCCGCCCGAAAGTCGCCTGCAGCGCCGCGATCCGGGTGTTCAGCTCCCGCAGCCGGGCCTGGTCGGCCTCGTCCAGCGCGATGCCGGCCCGCTCGAACCTCAGCCGGGTGCGCTCCAGCCAGTACGCCGCCTGCTCGTCGAGGACGACCTCGCCGGCGGCGACCCGCTCGTCCAGCGACACCACCCGGTCGTAGAGCTCCCGGTTGAGGTAGATCGCGTCCTCGTGCGCGGCGAGCAGCGGCGCCATCTCCTCCTCGATGGCGGTCAGCTCGTCGTTGGTATCGGCCGGCTTCACCGTGTAGAAGGCGTGCGCTGCACGGCTCAGCAGCTGCCCGGACGCCTCCCAGGCGTCGATCAGGTTCTGCCGGGTGGCGGGCTCGGGTGATCCGGCCAGGTCTGCGAGCTCGGCGAGGTGCGCCTCCATCCCGGCGAGCATCGCCTCCCGGTAGTGGCGCGGCTCGAGCGCGGCGAAGTCAGGGAGTTCGTAGGCGAGCCCGGAACGATCGGCGAGCGGGTTGGCGGCCAGCGGTGTCATGCCGCCCATGATCCCCGACCCACCGGCGCCGGTCCACTCAGCTGCGGGGGAGCGCCTCGGGGTAGGCCAGCAGGCTGCCGACGAGCGCGGCGGCGGGGACGGTCAGCACCAGCACGGTCCACTCGACCAGCGAACTGGACGAGGCAAGCATCACCAGGGCGTCCGCGACGAGGGCGAGCATCAGGAACCAGGTGGCCCAGCGCGCCCCCCGCCAGACCCACACCCCGAGGAAGGTGAGGACGACGGCGTTCACCACCGCTCCCAGCGCCAACAGGTAGCACAGGGTGTGGTTCGGTCCGGCCATCCGCGGGAACACGAACAGCAGCAGGCCCTCGATCACCCAGCCGGCGACGAGCACTCCGACCAGCACGCTGGTCAGCCGCCGCCGCAGGGCGGCCCTCGACACTGCGTCGAACACCGCTGCCACCATGCAAATCAGGCTAATGCCGATGCCGCCGGGCCGCTGCCGAACCGGGACACCGGGCCACCCCCGCGGCGGCGGAGCGGCCCTATGATGCGAGGGTGGACCGCACTGTGATCGAGCTCGTCGGCTACCTCGCCTCGGCGCTCATCGTGCTCTCGCTTGCGATGTCCTCGGTGGTGCGGCTGCGGATCGTGTCGGCGGTAGGCTCGCTGGCCTTCATCATCTACGGCGCGCTGCTGCCGTCCATCCCGCTGCTCATCACGAACGTCGCCACCCTCGCCCTGAATGCCTGGTACCTGATCAAGGAGTTCTCCCCCAAGAGCGACCTCGGGGCCGTCCTGATCGCCCCGGACGAACCGTTCCTGGTCGACTTCCTGCGCTCCCACGCCGGCGACATCGCCCACTCCCAGCCCGACTTCACCGGGACGCGACCGGAGGACTTCGTGCTGCTGCTCACCCGGGCCGGGATGCCGGCCGGCGCCGTCGTCGGCGAGCCGGACGGGAAGACCCTGCGGCAGCGCCTCGACGACGTGATGCAGGCCTACCGTGACCCCCAACTGGGGACGTGGCTCTACACCAAGGGCAAGCGCGCCTTCACCGACGCCGGGTTCACCCGGCTCGTCGCGGCGCCGTCCACCGACGTCCACTCCCGCTACCTGCGCAAGGTCGGGTTCAGCGACGACGGCTATGAACTGGCTGTGAACCTCGGCTGACCCGTTGCCGCCGGCCCGGCGCTGGTTGAACAATCAACCATGGATCTCGCCGGATTCCCGCCGCTCCACCCGCTCGTCGTCCACGGCGCCGTCGTCCTGCTGCCGCTGGCCGCCCTCGGTGCGATAGCCATCGCGGTGTCCGGACGGGCCCGCAAACGGTACGGCTCGCTGGTCGCCGTGCTCGCCGTCGTCGCCTTCGGCGCCGTGCTCGCCGCGCGCCTCAGCGGCGAGCAACTGGCCGGGACGACCACCGGCACCGGCACCCTTGGCGCCCACATGTTCTGGGGGCTGATCGGGCCCTGGCCCGCCGCTGTGCTCGCCGTGGCGGTGGTGGGGCTGGCCCTGGCCGGCAGGGGACGGAAGGGTCCGGTCCTCACCACCTTCGCCGTACTCAGCATCGTGGCCGCGCTGGCCAGTCTCGCCGTCGTGGTGTGGACCGGTCACCTCGGCGCGACGGCGGTGTGGGTCGGCTGACTCACTCGCAGTAGTGCACCTCGCCGGCCATCACCAGGTCGGGGAACTCGACGCCGAGGAACCGGATCCCGTTCGGGAGCGTGAAGATCTGGCTGTCGTCGCCCAACCCGGTGTCCTCGAGAGTGCCCTTGGGGTAGCGCTTCTTGAGCTCGGCGAAGCTGAGGGTGAGCGGAATGTCGTCCTCGATCTGCACACCGGGACGGCTTCCCTCCAGCCCCAGCGCCCAGCCGTTGAGGGTGCGGGGCGCCTTGCGTGAGTCCGAGTCTGCGACGAACAGCACCGACAGCCCGTCATAGATCAGGGTGCGCTGCCAGGGGCTGGACGAGTTGAGCTCGCAGAGGATCCCCTCGATGCTCTCGTCCGGCTTGCCGAGCCCTGCGTTGAGCACCTTCTCCACCGACGCCTCCTTCGCGCCGAACTTCTGCCCGGCGATCCCGTCCCCGCTCAGCAGCACCTTGCCCGATTTGGTGGGCGTCGGGGTCGGGGTCGGCGTGGGCGTGGGTGTCGGAGTCGGCGTGGGCGTCGGGGTCGGCGTCGGCGTCGGCGTCGGCGTCGGGGTAGGCGTCTGGGACGGGGTGGGCGTCGGCGTCGGGGACGGCAGCGCGGTCGGCTCCGGCGGCTGCGTCGCGCAGGAGGTGAGCACCAGCGCCGTCGCACCCGCCACCACGACGGCGATTCCAGGGTTGAGCTTGCGCCGCATGCCGGCTCCTTCCACACCCATGGCCCGGGCGGCCACGTCTGTGATTATGCCGCGCTGCGGCTCGCCGGCTGCGGACCGACCCTCGGCCGCCGCGACTCTCGTCCGGTGCGACGGTCACGGGCTACCCTGTTGATTCCGACCGGAAGGACCAGCGATGGCGACGACGAAGACGAAGAAGCGGGTCGGGATCCTGACCGCCGGAGGGGACAGCCCTGGCCTCAACGCCGCGATCCGCGGCTTCGGCAAGGCCGCGATCAGCCACTACGGCATGGAGCTGATCGGCTTCCGGGACGGCATCCGCGGGCTCGTCGAGAACCGGTACGTCACCCTCGACACCAAGGCGCTGTCCGGCATCCTCACGATCGGCGGCACGATTCTGTCGACCAGCCGCGACAAGGTGCACCGCATGGTCATCGACGGCGAGGTCAGGGACATGCGCCAGCAGGTCGTCGAGAACTACGAGAAGGAGGGGCTGGACGGCCTCGTCCTGCTCGGCGGCGGCGGCACCGCGAAGAACGCGATGCGGCTGCACGAGATGGGCCTCAACGTCATCCACCTGCCGAAGACCATCGACAACGACATCGCCCACACCGACACCAGCTTCGGGTTCGCGACCGCCATGGAGATCGCCACCGAGGCGATCGACCGCCTGCACAGCACCGCGCACAGCCACCACCGGATCATCCTCACCGAGATCATGGGCCACCGCGCCGGCTGGCTCACCCTCGGCGCCGGCATCGCCGGGGGCGCCGACATCATCCTGCTGCCGGAGATCCCGTACTCGGTGGAGTCCGTCGCCGAGACGATCAACCGCCGCCGCGCCGGCGGCAGCAACTTCAGCGTGGTCGCGGTCGCCGAGGGTGCCCGCGACCTGGCCGACGCGGCCGATATCGCCGCTGCGGAGGCGCTCGTCAAGGCGGCGAGGACCCCTGAGGCGGTGGGTGCCGGCAAGAAGCACCTCGCCAATGTCGTGGACTCGCAGCGGGAGCACACCTTCAAGCTGGCCCGTGAGCTCGAGGCGCTGACCGGGCTGGAGTCGCGGGTCTCGATCCTCGGCTACGTGCAGCGGGGCGGCACCCCGGTGGCGGCCGACCGGCTGCTGGGCTCCCGGATCGGTACCGCGGCGGCCCACCACGTCTCCAAGGGCGAGTTCGGCATCATGGTCGCCGCCCGCGGCGAGGAGACCGCCCCCGTCCCGCTGGGCGAGGTGGCCGGCAACCTGAAGCTGGTCCCGCTCGACCACGAGTGGATCCAGACCGCGCGCAAGCTGGGGACGGGCCTGGGCGAGAGTTGAGCCGCTGCCGGGTGTCGCGCCGGCGGCGTAGCCTCACCCCATGCGCTACGCGTTCCGCTCCGCGATCACCCGGTGGAACAGCCGCGAGGACAGCTGGTACTTCGCGCACGTCCCGCTCGAGGAGGCCGGCGAGATCACCAGCCTGCCGATCCCGCGCCGCGGCTTCGGCTCGCTGCGGGTCAGGGTGCAGATCGGGGAGACGGCCTGGACCACGTCGATCTTCCCCACCGGTGATGGACGCTACTCGCTGCCGCTGAAGCGCGCGGTCCGGACCAGGGAAGGCCTCGAGGAGGGCGACATCGTCACGGTGGACCTGGAGCTCATCGACCTGGAACCGTGAGCGGGGCGCGGTCGAGCGCGACGGCAACCACCCCGGCGAGCGCGGCGATGGCCGTGTCGATCTCGTCCGGGCCGGCGGTCACGAAGGACAGCCGCAGCGGCCGCGGGTCCGGGTCGGTGGCGAAGAACGGCGCCCCCGGCACGAAGGCCACCCCCGCCGCGACCGCGGCCGGCAGCAGGGTGAGCGCGTCCAGCCCGGCCGGGAGCCGCAGCCACAGGAACATCCCGCCGGCCGGCGCGTTCCAGGTCGCGTCCAGCCCGGCGAACTCCCGCGCC
>JAEYNS010000182.1 GCA_023412435.1 Actinomycetes bacterium
GGCGCGCGGTGGTCCAGGGTCGTGACGACGTGGTCGGGCTCGACTCCTCGATCATCCTGCCGCGCCAGACCTGGATCGCGTCCGGTCACGTCGGGGTCTTCTCCGACCCGTTGACCGAGTGCCTGTCGTGCCACAAGCGGTTCCGGGCCGACCAGCTCGAGGAGGCGTTCGAGTTCAAGAAGGGCCGCAAGCCGTCCGGGCTGGAGGAGATCAACTGCCCCGAGTGCGGCACGCTGGGCCGGTTCACCGAGCCGCGCGACTTCAACATGATGCTGAAGACCTACCTCGGCGTGATCGAGGACGAGTCCGGGCTGCACTACCTGCGTCCGGAGACCGCCCAGGGCATCTTCATCAACTTCAAGAACGTCGAGAACACCTCGCGGATGAAGGTGCCGTTCGGCATCGGCCAGGTCGGCAAGAGCTTCCGCAACGAGATCACGCCCGGCAACTTCATCTTCCGCACCCGCGAGTTCGAGCAGATGGAGATGGAGTTCTTCGTCAAGCCCGGCACCGACGAGGAGTGGCACCAGCACTGGATCGACGCTCGCACCGACTGGTACGTCGGGCTCGGCATCAAGCGGGACAACCTGCGGCTCTACGAGCACCCCAAGGAGAAGCTCTCCCACTACTCCAAGCGCACCGTCGACATCGAGTACAACTTCGGCTTCACCGGCGGCGACGGCTGGGGCGAGCTCGAGGGCATCGCCAACCGCACCGACTTCGACCTCGGAACGCACTCCAAGCACTCCGGCACCGACCTGTCGTACTTCGAGCAGGCCACCGGCGAGCGCTACCTGCCCTACGTGATCGAGCCGGCAGCCGGGCTGACCAGGTCGCTGATGGCCTTCCTGGTCGAGTCCTACACCGAGGACGAGGCGCCCAACACCAAGGGCGGCATGGATACCCGGACCGTGCTCAAGCTCGACCCGAGGCTGTCGCCGGTAAAGGCGGCGATCCTGCCGCTGTCGCGCAACGAGGCCCTGTCGCCGAAGGCCCGCGACCTGGCCACCGAGCTGCGCCAGTACTGGAACGTCGAGTTCGACGACGCCCAGGCGATCGGACGCCGCTACCGCCGTCAGGACGAGATCGGCACGCCGTACTGCATCACCGTCGACTTCGATACCCTCGACGATCAGGCCGTCACCATCCGCGACCGCGACACCATGTCGCAGGAGCGGGTCGCGCTCGACCAGGTGAAGTCCTACCTCGCCGCCCGGCTGATCGGCTGCTGACTGCGGCTCAGGGGGACGGTTCCTCGGTCCAGGGGACGGTTCCTCGGTTGAGCGGGAGGACCGGTTCCGGAACCGTCCCCGCGAGCCGGAGAACCGTCCCCGCGAGCCGGGTAGGGTGGTCGCCGATGCCTGGACAAGCCCTGACGACCCCGCTGCGGCTCGGCGACCTCACGATTGAGACGCCGGTCGTGCTGGCTCCGATGGCCGGGATCACGAACGCTGCCTTCCGGCAGCTCTGCCGCGAGCAGGGAGCCGGCCTCTACGTCAGTTCCTCGCGGCCGGCGCCGCTCGTCGAGACTCCGAGCCCACAGGCGGGTACGGATGCTCCGCATGAAGGCCACGCTGGGCTCTACGTCTGCGAGATGATCACGTCTCGGGGCATCGTCGAGCGGATCCCCAAGACCTTCGACATGCTGCGTTTCGACCCGCGTGAGACCGTCCGCTCCGTCCAGCTCTACGGCGTCGACCCGGACGTGATGGCGCGCGCCGCCGAGCTCCTGTGAGAGGAGTTCGGAGTCGGGCACATCGACCTCAACTTCGGCTGCCCCGTGCCCAAGGTCACCCGGCGCGGCGGCGGCGGGGTGCTGCCCTGGAAGCGGGACCGGCTGGCGGCGATCCTGACCGCGACGGTGAAGGCCGCGGCTCGCTACGGCGTCCCGGTCACGATGAAGACGAGGCTCGGCATCGACGACGACCACCTCACCTACCTCGACGCCGGACGGATCGCGCAGGACGCGGGGTGCGCTGCCGTCGCGCTGCACGCCCGGACCGTGAAGCAGGCCTACGCAGGCGAGGCGGACTGGGAGACCATCGCCACCCTCGTCGACGAACTCGACATCCCCGTCCTCGGCAACGGCGACATTTGGGAGGCCGCCGACGCCCTGGCCATGGTCGCGCAGACCGGCTGCGCCGGCGTGGTGATCGGGCGCGGCTGCCTGGGCAGGCCGTGGCTGTTCCGCGATCTGGCGGACGCCTTCGCAGGACGGGACACCCGCACCCTTCCCACCCTGGGGGAGGTGGCGGCGATGGTGCGCCGGCACGGCGAACTGATGGCTGAGCTGTACGGCGAGAAGCACGGCCTCACCGACCTGCGCAAGCACATGGCGTGGTACTTCAAGGGCTTCCCCGTCGGCGGCGAGGGGCGCCGCGGTCTCGCGATGGTGTCATCCCTTGCCGAACTGGACGACCACCTGGCCCGGCTCGATCCCCAGGTGCGGTTCCCCGAGGCCGAGTTCGCGACCCCACGCGGCCGCCAGGGCACCCCGCGCGACAAGGTGGTGCTGCCCTACGGGTGGCTGGACTCCACCGAACTCGGCGACGCCGACCTCAGTTCCGCCGAATCGGACGCCTCAGGCGGCTGAGTCCCCCGTTGTCAGGCGACCGCGGCGACCGCGGCAACGCTCATCGCGATCAGCGCACCGATCGGGGCGAGGATGCCGAGGATGATCCCAGCCACCGCCCAGCCGCGGCCGCGGTTGGTGACGGCGGCGACTATCGACACGATCCATCCGATCAGACCGGCGAAGCCGGCCATCCCCAGCCCGGCGACCAGCCCGGCGAGGGGTTCCATCAGCTCCGGGGGAACCGTGTCGACGTCGACCTGGGTGGTGCCCGGCGGCACCAGTTCGATGATCGCGGCCATCGGCTCGGCCATCAACAACCCGGTCACGACGGCGATGATCCCCATCACCAGGACGATGCCGAAGCCGACGATGCCCAGCACCGGCGACCTGCGCTGCGCGGGGGCGGCAGCGTAACCGGCGGCCGGCTGGACCTCGCCGTATCCGGCGGGGTAGCCCTGATAGGGCTGGTACGGCTGCCCGTAGCCCTGACCGTAGCCCTGGGCCGGCGGTGTGGCGGGGTAGCCGTAGGGCGGCTGTGGCTGACCGTACGGCTGCTGGGGTACGGGCTGGGGCTGCGCGGTCGGTGGAAGGTTCGGTTCGCGCTGGTCGGCTGACATGCGCCCAGCGTACTGAGTCACGGCCCACCCGGTGCCGAACGACCGCTGCCGGGGTGCAAAGATGGGCGGGTGCCAGAACTGACGCCGCGTGCCGCCGCCTGGGCGGGCACCATGGCCGGGCACCGCGACGACGAACTCGTCCGGGCGCACGCCGAGCCGGGACGCGGCATCGACCAGGGCCCGCGGGTTGGGCGGGTGGCGAGGGAGCAGGCCGAGGC
>JAEYNS010000213.1 GCA_023412435.1 Actinomycetes bacterium
GGCTATGCCTGCCGCGACTGGTCTGCTGCCGATTCGCAGAGGTGCCCCTCCGGACCCGGCGGCGGGCGTGCACGAGCACCCCTGAAGACGTAGTAGAGTGACCAGCCGGGTCACCACGGCCCGGACAACTGAAGAAGCGGGCTGTAGCGCAGCTTGGTAGCGCACTTGACTGGGGGTCAAGGGGTCGCAGGTTCAAATCCTGTCAGCCCGACCATTGAATTGCCTTGTGAGAGGCATAGTTTTCCGCCACGCCCTCGTTTCCGTGGTCCGTGCGTGGTACGCGGGCGATAGGACACCGGCGCCGACCGGCAGGGAGAGTTCGCAATGGCCGCAGAGACTGCGCACACGCCCATCGCCGTGGTGCGCAGCGGTGGGCAGACCGGGGTGGACCGGGCAGCGCTGGACGCTGCCCGCGCGGCGGGCCTCCGCATCGCAGGCTGGTGCCCCCGCGGCGGCTGGGCGGAGGACCGGACGCAGCCGCCCGGCCTCCTCGCCGACTACCCCGAGTTGGCAGAGACGCCGACGCAGGACCCCGCCGAGCGGACGGTCTGGAACGTCCGCGATTCCGACGCCACTCTCCTCGTGCTGCTCGCGGGCGGGACCGAGTCGTCAGGGACGAGGCTCACCCTGGAGACGGCGGAAGCTCTGAGGCGGCCGGTGCGTGTGCTCCAGCAGGGCGACCCACGGGAGGTGAGTGACTGGCTGCATGGTCTTGGTCCCGGTATCTCCCTCAACGTGGCAGGGCCGCGGGAGAGTGAGGCGCCGGGCAGCTACGCGCTGACCCGACGACTGCTGCGCGAGATCCTCGGCCAGCGCCGGCACTAGGTGCCGTCCCGGGGATGGGCGCGCCGACGGCCCTGATGTGGGTAACGGGCCTCCATGAGGGTCGTCGTCGCCGCGATCGGCAGCCGCGGGGACGCCGTGCCGTTCGCGCGCCTGGCCGCTCGCTTCGCGGATTCGGGCCACGACGTCACGCTGGTCACGCACCGGGCCTACCGGGGGCTCGTCCACCCGTCACTGCGGGTCGTCCCGGTGACCAGCGACCCGGAGGCACTCATGGCCGGCCCGGCCGCCCGGGCGGTGCGCCGTTTCAACCCGACCGAACTGAACCGAACCCGGGATCTCTTCGCGGAGTTCCTGCACTCGGCACAGAAGCCGACCCGTGAGGCGCTGCCCGATGCCGACGTGCTCGTCGCCTCGACCTTCGCCATCGCTGCGGTCGACGAGGCGCTTCGGCAGTCCGTTCCCGTCGTGCGAGCCCACCTGTGGCCGGAGTACTCGGGGCCGGACGGCCCGATGCCGTTGCTGCCGTACGGCTGGCTCGCACCGGGGCCGGTTCGGCGGCTCGCGCGGCGGTCGCTTCGTCGGGTCGAGCGTTATCTCGGGGGAGTGGACGGGGGTTGGCGGCGGCCACGGTAGCGCCTCGTCGCCCGCCACCCGGTGGGGCTGAAGACGCCGACCTCGGGCTCGCTGTACGCGTTCAGCGCCCACGTGGTCCCGGATCTTCCCGATGACGGGTCCGTGACGGGGTGGTGGACCGGCCCGGACGCGACGGCGAGGCTGTCGGAGGTCGTGTCGGGTGCGCTGGACGGGGGAGACGACTGGGTCTACGCGGGCTTCGGCTCGATGGATCAGGGTGATCCGACCGTGCTCCTCGAGCTGCTGGGCTCGGCGTGCGAACGCGTCGGCGTCCGAGCCGTGGTCCAGGTGGCCGGCCTTCGCGGCAGTCCTCATCCTCGCCTGCTGTGCGTGGGTGATGAGCCTCACGACGCCCTGTTCCCGCGGGTTCGCGCGGTAGTTCACCACGGAGGTGCCGGCACCACCGGCACTGTGGTGCGGGCCGGTGTCCCGTCGGTCGTCGTGCCGCACTTCGCCGACCAGTTCTACTGGGGCAGACGGCTGCACCTCCTGGGGGTCGCACCCCGGCCGCTGCCGCGGGCATTCACGTCGGAGCGCGCCCTCGCCCGGCGAATCGACGACGCCCTGGGCCAGCCGATGGCCCGACGCGCGGCACGTCTGTCCGACCGGGTCGCCGGCGAGGACGGCTGCGGCCGTGCCGTCCGCCAGGTGGAGGAGTGGCTGACCGGAGCGCGCGGCAGGTGAGGGTCGACCGCGCAAGGCTGCGCGCCGGTGCGGCGCCCAGGGCGGCAGTGGGGCCGCTGCGGATCGCAGCCACGCCGATGGTCGCCGCCACGCTGCTGCTGCTCGTCGTCGCACCCCGCTACGGTCCTCACTGGGACGAGTTGTACTTCGGCATGCTGCCGCTGCGATGGTGGTACGTCGATCAACCACCGATGACCGTGTGGCTGTCGTGGCTCGCCGCCCGGATCAGCGACGACCTGTGGGTGCAGCGCCTGCCCGCGATCGCTGCGGCCGCCGCTGGGGCCGTTGTCGCAGGGATGTACCCGCGGGTTCTCGGTGCCGGGCCGCAAACCCAGCGACTCGCGGCCTGGGCTCATGCGTTCACTGTCTATCCCTTGCTCATGGGACACGTCCTGACGACGGCGGCGATCGACCTGCTCGCCTGGCAGGTCGTCATCCTGCTCGTCCTGCGAGCGACGTCGGGCTATCCCCGCAGTCTGGTGTGGGCCGGGGTCGTCGCAGGCGTGGCCTGCTGGAACAAGCTGCTCATCATCGTCCTGGTGGCGGCGGTCTTCGTCGGACTCCTCCTCACCGACCGGGCCACGCTGCGAACCCGCCAC
>JAEYNS010000216.1 GCA_023412435.1 Actinomycetes bacterium
GTGGAGCGCTCGCCAGCTCAGTTCGGCCGCCCCGGACAGCGGCATCACCGTCTGGACGTGGGTGTAGTAACGGCACCCGGCGGCCAGCAGCTCCGCCACCCCGGCCAGCAGGTCGGGGCTCGTGACGCCGGCGAGGTCCCGGCCCGCCCAGCGCTCGACCACGGCCCGGTACTCCGGCAGCCCCAGCTCGCGCCAGCGCTGCAGGAAGAACGATCCCCCGTTGCCGAAGATCAGGCCGATCGCAGGCAGCGCCACAGCGGTCACCCGCGTCATCGTGGAGTTCGCGTACCGGTAGAAGGCGTAGCCGTTGACGGTCGGGAAGCCGATGTCCAGCGTCCCGAGCCGCCCCGGGGCGGCGCCGATGGTGGTCGTCAGGTCCTCCATCAGGGCCCGCAGGCTGGCCGGGACGGCTTCGGCCATCAGGTCGGCGAACAACGGGGTGAGCGGGTTGGGCAGTTGCTCGATGATGCTGGCACGGAAGTACATGTTGCCCGGCTCGCTGGGCCACTCGTCGGCCACCTCCGCGACCGGCTCGGGCAGGGCGGTGATCGGTCGGGCCTGCAGGACCCGGAAACCGGTGGCGTCCAGCGCCCACTCGATGTCCTGCGGAACGCCGAAGTGGTCCTCGATCGCGTCGCCCAGGCGGGCGAGTTCGACCACCCGGGCGTCGGTGAGCGTGGCCGGCACCGTGTCGCCGCCCTCCCCCGACGCTGACGACAGCACGTGCCCCGCGTCGCGATCGACGACGTAGGTGTCGGGGTTGACCGTGCCGGAGACGACCGCCTCGCCCAGCCCGGGGACAGCGGTGATCACCGCCTCCCGGCGCTGTCCGGTGACCGGGTTGGCGGTGAACATCACCCCGGCCGCCTCGGCGTCCACCATCAGCTGGACGACCACCGCGATCCCGAGCCCGTCCTCACCCACCGCGTGCTCGCGCCGGTAGGCCACGGCACGCTCGCAGAACCGCCAGGCCCAACAGCCCGCGACCGCGGCCACCACGGCATCCTCGTCGGGGACGTCGAGGTAGGTCTCCTGCTGGCCTGCGAAGCTCGCCTCGGCGAGGTCCTCGGCGGTGGCGGACGACCGGACGGCGACCGCCGCGCCGGCGCCGCCGGTCAGCTCCCGCCACGCCTGCCTGAGCTCGTCGGCGAGCACGGCCGGCACCGACCCGTCCGGGTTGCGGCGGTGGTAGGCCTCCGTGGTGACCACGAAGCCCGGCGGCACGTCGAACCCCGCGGTCAGGAGTTCTCCGAGGTTCGCCGCCTTGCCGCCCACCAGGGCGAGGTCTGCGGCGCCGACCTCCTTCAGCCACACGATGTCGGACATCGAGTGCTCTCCGTTCCGGGCCGCCACGAGGCGACGGCGGCCGACTTCGAGGATATGCCCGCACGGGTCATCCGGGCAGGCCGCTCGGTCCACCGGCCGCCCGTCCCACCAACTCCTGCCAGATAGCAGGGCCGGCCGACAGATCCGGCAGCCGGCCTGCCTATCTGGCAGAAGCTGGACGGCGGACGCCGGCCTCAGCCCTGCCAGGCGTAGACCAGCAGGGTGTAGGCGCCGATGCCGAGCGTCCCGCTGGCGTCGAGGCCGTCGTAGTCGTCCTCGGTGGCGTGGACGTCACCGGACACCTCGCCGCCGAAGTCGTCGCTGTACACCACGGCATCGCTGTTGAAGACCAGTTGCCAATGGCCGGGCGCAGGGAAACCGATCCGGTAGTCGAGCAGGGTCGACGCGGACAGGTTGGCGACCACCACCACATCGTCGCCGGGGCCGTGGTCGCGCCACCGCTGGAAGGCGATCAGGTTGGCGTCGTCGTTGTTGTGGAAGACCAGCACCCCCTGCCCGGTGAGGCCCGCGGTGAGTCCGGTCCGGTTCAGCCGCAGCCTCACCAGGTCGCGGTACAGCCGGACGATGCCGTGGAACTCCTCGCGCTGGTCCCAGTCGACACCGACCGTGTCGCGGAACCAGCCGCCCTCGAGGAACTCCTGGCCCTGGAACAGCATCGGGATCCCGGGCGAGGTGAAGACCAGCCCCGCCCCGAGGGTGGAGCGCTTGCGGGCGTAGTAGCCGGTCGGGTCGTCGGCGTCGATCTCCTGCGGTACCCGCGCCTTGCCGTTCGCTACCTCGTCGTGCGACTCGGTGTAGATCACCCGGGCGAAGGCGTCGCCGTAGGAATGGCTGATCGCTGCGGCCACCTGGGTGGTGGAACGCCAGGCGTCGTCAGCCGGGATCAGCGCACCGCGGACCGGATGGACGAACCGGGCGTCCCACTGGGCGTGGAAGGCGGCGCCGTCGGGAGCGGTCGAGGTCACCGCCGGGTTGGAGTGCAGGTCCTCGGCGATCAGGATCTTGTCCGGATACGTGGCCCTCACCTGGTCGTTGATCCAGCGGCACAGGCTCCAGCCCTCCGGGATGTCCATCCCGGACGCGTCCACCGAGCGCATGTACGGGGTCATGTCGTAGCGCAGGCCGTCCAGGTGGAACTGCGACAGCCACATCAGCGCGTTGTCGCGGATGAACTGCCGCACCTCTCCCCTGCCGTAGTCGGGACGGGTGTCGCCCCAGGGCGTCGCCGAGCGCCAGTCGTTGTAAAAGTAGATGCCGCCCAGGCCGTTCTCGCTCCAGCCGTCGAACTGCCACAGGTTCAGGTCGCTGGGACCGAAGTGGTTGTAGACCACGTCGAGAATCACCGCGATGCCGCGCCGGTGCGCGGCCCTGACCAGTGCCTTGAGGGCGTCCGGCCCGCCGTAGGTGCTCTCGACGGCGAAGATGTGGGCCGGGTTGTAACCCCACGAGTAGTCGCCGGCGAACTCGGCGACCGGCATCAGCTGGATCGCGTTCACGCCGAGCCGGACGAGGTGGTCGAGCGAGCCGGCGACATCGGCCAGCTCGCCGTCGCCGTCCTCGGCACCCTCGCCGGCATAGGTGCCGATGTGCAGCTCGTAGATCACCAGCTCGTTGTGTGGCGGGCAGGTGAAGTCGTCGCCCCGCCAGTCGAAGCGGGCATGGTCGTAGATCACGCCGTTGCCCACCGAGCTGGTCACCTGGGCGGCGTAGGGGTCGACCTTCTGCAGCCGCCCGTCACCGGTCACCAGCTCGAACTTGTACTCGTCGCCTGGACGGGCGCCGGGCACGAAGCCGTACCAGTAGCCGCCCTCCTCGTGGATCATCGGGTGGACGTCGGACTGCCAGTCGTTGAACGACCCGATCACCGAGACCGCGTCGGCGTGCGGAGCCCAGACCCGGAACCCGGTGCCCTCGGGAGCCACCAGCGCCCCCATGCCGCTCAGCGTCGGCGCGGCGTCACGTGTCGTCGTCATGCCCCATCGTTACCCAGCCGCGGCTCCGCGCCCAAGGCTTCTCACCAGAGCGTCATTACACTGACCTCACCCGCCCCCTGACGCAGCGAGGAGCCATGCAGCTGACCACCTCCTCGTGGCGCCGGTTCGTCTGGCTCGGCGTGCTCGGATCGGCGGCGGTGGCCTGGGGCAGCACCCATCCCGAGTACTCGTTCGCCGGCTTCTGGCCCGACCCGGTGGTGGCCAGGCTCGGAGCGCTGGTGCCGATCCCGGCCAACCGCATCCTGATCGGGGCGGGGACGGCGGCGCTGACCTGGGCCTGGTGGCGGCTGCGTCCCACCGGCGACCCGTCCTGGCGCTCCGCCGGCCTCGTCCTGCTGGCCTGGAGCCTGCCGCTGCTGGCGGTGCCGCCCGTCCTGAGCAACGACGCGGTGCTGTACGCCGACCTGGGCTGGATCTGGCTGCAGGGCCTCGACCCCTACCAGGTAGGCCTGGCCGGCGCCGGAGGGCCGATCGCCGGCCAGGTGGACCCGTTGTGGGCGGGGGCTACCGTCGCCTACCCGCCGCTGAGCATCCTGCTGCACGCCGGCGTGGTCGCGCTGACCGGCGCTCACCCCTATCTGGCGGTCATCGGGATGCGTCTGCCGGTGCTGGTCTCCGTCGCGGTGATCGCGTGGGCCCTGCCCCGGCTGGCGGAGCTGGTCGGCCGCCCCCGCCGGGGCGTGCTCTGGCTGGGTCTGCTCAACCCGTTGCTCGTGCTGCACTTCGTGGGCGGGGCCCACAACGACGCCCCCATGGTCGCGGTGACACTGTGCGCCATCCTGCTGGTGCTGCGCTTCCCCGTCACCTGGGCGAGCCTGCTGGTGGCACCCGCGATGGTCGGGGTGGCGATGGCCCTCAAGCAGCAGGGCGGGTTGGCGGTCGTGGCGGTAGCGGGGCTGCCCGTGGCGGCCCGGCTGGCGAGCCTCCCGCTGGCGAGGCGGCTGTGGCTGCTGGGAACCCGGACGGCGCTGGCCACCGCCGTCACCCTTGGCACTTTCGTGGCGATCTGGGGGGGGGCGGGGCGGGGGGTCGGCTGGCTCGGTGGGCTCGACCTGATGGGCAAGGCGCCCACTCCCGCTCCGCTCGCCGTGGTGTCCAAGGGCCTGGCCTGGCTGGTCGGCTGGTCCGGTGGCGATGCGGAGGCTGTCGCGCGGGTGGCCGGCCTCGTCGGCACCGGCGTCCTCGCACTCACCCTCGGCTGGCTGGTGGTCGCCTTCGCCGACCGGCCGCTGGCGGCGGTGGCCTGGGGGTCGCTCGCCGTGGCCGTGCTCGGGCAGGCGCTCCACCCGTGGTACCTGCCGTGGAGCCTTGCGCTGCTGGCGCTGGTGCCGCTGACCCGGACGCAGCGCCGCTGGGTGTTCGGCCTCGCCGTCGGGTTCGTGAACTGGAACGCCATCCAGACCTCGATCTGGCACGGCGTCGTGCAACCCTAGGCGGTGCTGGGGCCCCGCCACAGGTTGATGCCCGCATCCACCGCGTGGGCGTCGATGGCGGCGAGTTCGTCCGCGGTGAAGTCGGCACGAGTCAGCGCGGCGACGGTGTCCTCGAGCTGGGCGACGCTGGAGGCGCCGACCAGCGCGGAGGTCACCCGCGGGTCCCGCAGCACCCACGCGACCGCCAGCTGGGCGAGGGTCTGGCCCCGTCCGGTGGCGATCTCGTTCAGCGCCCGGACGTGGGCCAGCGTCTCCTCGGAGAGCATCGCGTCCGACAACGACTTGCCCTGGGTGGCCCGCGACCCCGACGGCACCCCGTCCAGGTACTTCGCGGTGAGCATCCCCTGGGCGAGCGGGGAGAACCCGATGCAGCCCACGCCCTCCTCACCCAGGACGTCGAGCAACTCCTCCTCGATCCAGCGGTTCAGCATCGAGTAGCTGGGCTGGTGGATCAGCAGCGGCGTGCCGAGCTCACGCAGGATCCGGACCGCCTCCCGGGTGCGCTCGGCGGAGTAGGACGAGATCCCCACGTAGCGGGCCTTGCCGGACCTGACGGCCGCGTCCAGCGCCCCCATCGTCTCCTCGAGCGGGGTGTCGGGGTCGAATCGGTGGTGGTAGAAGATGTCGACGTGATCGAGCCGGAGCCGCCCCAGTGACTGGTCGAGGGAGTCGAGCAGGTACTTGCGCGACCCCAGGTTGCCGTAGGGGCCCGGCCACATGTCCCAGCCGGCCTTGGTCGAGATCACCAGCTCCTCGCGGTGGGCGGCGAAGTCCTCGGCGAGGATCCGCCCGGCGTTGATCTCGGCGGAGCCGTAGGGCGGCCCGTAGTTGTTGGCCAGGTCGAAGTGGGTGATGCCCAGGTCGAAAGCCCGTCGCAGGATGTCCCGCTGCCGCTGCAACGGGGTGTCGTCGCCGAAGTTGTGCCACAGGCCCAGTGAGATGGCCGGCAGGTGCAGCCCCGACCTGCCCACCCTGCGGTAGGTCATGGCGTCGTAGCGGTCGGGGTTGGCGGCGTAGCGATCGAGCAGCGGCATGTCAGGATCCTAGGCCCGCCCGTCCCGGGCCCGCAGCACGAGCTTGCGCAGCTCCTCCGTCCACAGCACCACCGAGGCCAGCCCCACGCAGGCTGCCCAGTGGACGGGCTGCAGGGTAGCGGTGCCGAACGCGGTCTGCAGCAGCGGCAGGTTCACCACGAGCACCTGCAGCAGTACCGTCAAGCCGATCGCCCCCCACAGCCACGGGTTGGAGAACAGTCGGCTGAACGCCGTGGTGGTCTCGGAGCGGGCGTTCAGCGCGTTGAACAGCTGGGCGAGGACGAGCGTGGTGAAGGCCGCGCTGCGGGCCACCGCCAGCGAGTCGGAGCCGTGCACCAGACCTCCGGGCAGGAACAGGTCGAGGGTGAACAGCGTCACCGCGCCCATGACGAAGCCGGTGAGCAGAATGGTGCCCCACATCCTGCGGTCGATCACCCGCTCCTGCATCGGGCGTGGCGGACGCGCCATCACGTCGTCGATCTCGGGGTCGATCCCCATCGCCAGGGCGGGGGCGGTGTCGGTGACGAGGTTGATCCACAGGATCTGGGTGGCCAGCAGCGGGACCACCAGCTCGCCACCGCCCTGGTCAAGCCCGATCACCCCCGCCAGCACGACGCCGAAGAAGACTGTCGCCACCTCACCCATGTTCGAGCTGAGCAGGAACCTCAGGAACTTCTGGATGTTGTCGAAGATGACCCGGCCCTGCCGGACGGCGGCGACTATGGTCGCGAAGTTGTCGTCGGCAAGGATCATCCGGGACGCCTGCTTGGTCACCTCGGTGC
>JAEYNS010000229.1 GCA_023412435.1 Actinomycetes bacterium
CCCATGTGGTGCGGGGCCTGTACGACGTGGAGGGCGGCGGGGAGGCGCTGCGCGCGAAGCTCGACGAGCTCTGTGAGCTGACCTCGGCGGCGATCGCCCGTGGCTGCCGGACGCTCATCCTGTCCGACCGGCACTCCACCGCCGAGCTCGCCCCGATCCCGTCCCTGCTGCTCACCTCGGCGATCCACCATCACCTGGTGCGCGAGAAGACCCGCACCCAGGTCGGCCTGATCGTCGAGGCCGGCGACGTCCGCGAGGTGCACCACATCGCGCTGCTGATCGGGTACGGCGCCGCCGCGGTCAACCCCTATCTGGTGTTCGAGAGCGCCGAGGACCTCGCCCGCCGTGAGTGGCTCGTGCAGGTCGACCCCGAGAAGGCCGTCTCCAACGTCCGCAAGGCGCTCGGCAAGGGCGTGCTGAAGGTGATGAGCAAGATGGGCGTCTCCACCATCGCGTCCTACACCGGCGCGCAGATCTTCGAGGCGCTGGGCCTGTCCAGCGAGCTGGTCGAGCGGTACTTCACCGGCACCACCAGCCGGATCGAGGGCATCGGGCTGCACGAGATCGCCGAGGAGGTGGCCCGGCGCCACGCTCGTGCCTACCCGCGCACCGGCCTGCCTCCGCACCGCACGCTGGACGGTGGCGGCGAGTACAAGTGGCGGCGCGAGGGCCCGCCCCACCTGTTCGACCCCGAGACCGTCTTCCGGCTGCAGCACTCCACCCGGCAGAAGCGGTACGACATCTTCAAGCAGTACACGGCGCGGGTGGACGAGCAGAGCAAGCGGCTGATGACGCTGCGCGGCCTGCTCGACTTCCAGCCCACCCGTCCCCCGGTGCCGGTCGAGGAGGTGGAGCCGGTCAGCGAGATCGTGAAGCGGTTCTCCACCGGCGCCATGAGCTACGGCTCGATCAGCAGGGAGGCGCACGAGACGCTGGCGATCGCGATGAACCGGCTGGGCGGCAAGTCGAACACCGGCGAGGGCGGCGAGGACGCCGACCGGCTCTACGATCCGGAGCGTCGCAGCGCGATCAAGCAGGTGGCGTCCGGCCGGTTCGGGGTGACCTCCGACTACCTGACCAACGCCACCGACATCCAGATCAAGATGGCCCAGGGCGCCAAGCCCGGCGAGGGCGGCCAGTTGCCCGGCCAGAAGGTCTACCCGTGGGTGGCGAAGACCCGGCACTCGACGCCGGGGGTCGGGCTGATCTCGCCGCCGCCCCACCACGACATCTACTCGATCGAGGACCTCAAGCAGCTGATCCACGACCTGAAGTGCGCCAACCCTGCGGCACGGGTCCACGTCAAGCTGGTCGCGGAGGTCGGCGTCGGCACTGTCGCGGCCGGTGTGTCCAAGGCGAAGGCTGATGTCGTCCTGATCTCCGGCCACGACGGCGGTACCGGCGCGGCCCCGCTGACCTCGCTCAAGCACGCGGGCGGGCCGTGGGAACTCGGCCTGGCCGAGACCCAGCAGACCCTGCTGCTCAACGGTCTGCGGGACCGGATCGTGGTCCAGGTGGACGGGCAGTTGAAGACCGGTCGCGACGTGGTGATCGGGGCCCTGCTGGGCGCGGAGGAGTTCGGCTTCGCCACCGCGCCGCTGGTCGTCTCCGGCTGCGTGATGATGCGGGTCTGCCACCTCGACACCTGCCCGGTCGGGGTCGCCACCCAGAACCCCGAGCTGCGGGCCAAGTACGCCGGTCACGCCGACTACGTCGTGAACTTCTTCGAGTTCGTCGCCCAGGAGGTCAGGGAGATCCTGGCCCAGCTCGGCTTCCGGTCGATCGCCGAGGCGGTCGGGCACGTCGAGGCGCTGCGCACCAAGGACGCCATCGCGCACTGGAAGGCGGAGGGCCTCGACCTCGAGCCGATCCTGCACCGGGTGACGTTGCCGGAGGGCGCGCCGCTGCACCAGACGGTGGGGCAGGACCACGGCCTCGACGACAAGCTGGACTCCCAGTTGCTGAAGCTCAGCGAGCCGGCGCTCACCGGCGGCGAGCTCGTGCGGGCCGACCTCACGGTGCGCAACGTCGACCGGACGGTGGGGACGATTCTCGGCCACCACGTCACGCGGGCCACCGGTGGCAAGGGGCTTCCGGAGAACACCATCGACCTGACCCTGCGGGGGACCGCGGGCCAGAGCTTCGGGGCGTTCCTGCCGCGCGGAATCACCCTGCGCCTGGTGGGCGACACCAACGACTACTTCGGCAAGGGCCTGTCCGGCGGGCGGCTGACGGTCCGGCCCCACGAGGACGCCCCGTTCGCCGCCGAGGAGCAGATCATCGCCGGCAACGTGATCGCCTACGGCGCCACCAGCGGGCAGCTGTTCATTCGGGGCAAGGTGGGCGAGCGGTTCTGCGTCCGCAACTCCGGGGCGACCGCGGTGGTCGAGGGCGTCGGCGATCATGCCTGCGAGTACATGACCGGGGGCGAGGCGCTGATCCTCGGCCCCACCGGACGGAACCTGGCCGCCGGGATGTCGGGCGGGGTGGCGTGGGTGCTCGACCTGAACCCGCTCCGGCTGAACCCCGAGATGGTGGACGCGGGCCCCGCCGACGCCGCCGATCTGGTCCGGATCCGCGAGTTGTTGGGGCTGCACGGGGAGGAGACCGGCTCCACCGTCGCCGAGGCGCTGCTAGCGCTGTCGGACGCGGAACTGGGGCAGCGGTTCACCACCGTCATGCCGCGCGACTACGCGCGGGTGCTGCGGGCACGCAGCGAGGCGGAGTCCGCAGGGCTCGGTGAGGAAGAAGTGGTGCGGATGATGATGGAGGCGGCGCATGGCTGATCCGAGGGGCTTCATGACCACCCCCCGCCCGGTCGCTGCCCGGCGACCGGTCGCCTAACGCGTCCACGACTGGAACGAGGTCTATCCGGGCAGCCCGGGCAGGGCGCTGCTGCCGATCATCTCCAGGCAGGCGGGCCGCTGCATGGACTGCGGCATCCCGTTCTGCCACTCCGGCTGCCCGCTGGGAAACCTCATCCCCGAGTGGAACGACATGGTGTGGCGCGACGACTGGCGCGGGGCGCTGGAGCGGCTGCACGCCACCAAC
>JAEYNS010000234.1 GCA_023412435.1 Actinomycetes bacterium
GGCCGGGTCGGTGGCGCCGTCCGTATCGTCCAGGCGGGATTGGACGGTCTCGACCGACCCGGACGGATCGGTCACCTCGATGCGGTGGTTGAGCAGCGGCAGGCTCTCGCCCACCCGTTCCGGGGAACCCGCACCCTCCCGCTCGCCCGGCTCCTCGGCGGAGGTCGGCCCGTCGGGGAAGCACTCCGGCACCTCGCCGGCCAGCCGGTACGACCCGGGCGCCAGCTCCTCGACCGCCAGCGCGTGGCGCCCCCGCGGCGAGACGAGGGCGGCGTGGGCGACCGGGAAGCCACGGGTGGCGACGGTGATGGCGACGGCGCGGCCGGAAATGGTGGTCTCCTGCTCGAGGACGCGCGGACGGGAAGCGGCGATCACCAGCCCGCGCCCTGCCTCCCAGCGTGGCACCACCTGCACCCCGTCGACGGTGTGGGCGGCGAGCTGGGCTGCCGAGGCGGTCCGCAGCACCTGCAGGAACGGGCCCGTCACCACCCGGTCGGAGGAGTCGACCCTGACGCTGACCTGCCAGTCGCCGCTGTCGACAGCGGCTGCGACCGGGGAGAGGTCGAGCGACGCGGTGAAGCCGAACTCGCCGTAGTCGACCGGCATCAGCCGGGCCTTGGAGTTGGCCTGGGCCTCGTAGCGGTGCTCGGCGGGTAGCTCCAGGCGCGCCCTGGTCGCCTTGTTGCGCAGGAGGACGGTGACCCGGGGCCGGACGCCCTTGCTCCCGCTGCCCCGCTCGTACGCCCAGCCGGCGATCTCGAGGGTCAGCGGCGCCGTCCACCGGGCCGACTGGAGCCAGGCCACCCAGCCGACGTGGCGGCCGGTGAGGGTGTTGACGACCGTGCGGTACACCCGGCGACCCGCGAGATAGCCGGTGTAGAAGAACCCGGACCTGGCCCGCAGGGTCTTGCGGACCAGCGACTCGACCCGGTTGAACTTCTGCGCCATGGCTACCCCGGATCAGCCGAAGATCTCGGCGTCGGCCCTGGCCCGCTCGATGATCTCGGCCATGGTGATCGACTCGGCGGCGCGGAGCTTGAACGACTCGCGGCTCCCGCTGCGGATCATCAGCGCGAACTCGGCCAGTTCGTACCGCAGCCCGTCGCCGTCGAACTTGTAGTAGTACTTCTTGTTCTGCGACGAGTTCTCGAACCGGGTCTCGAAGTACTCGGTGAGCCACCACGGGGCGGGCACGTGGACGTAGCCGCGGGTGCCGGCCACCACCAGTTCGCCTTCCGCCTTCACCCCGATGCCGGTGCGGGCGGACGCGATCGCGTGCGGGAAGGTGAGGTCGATCCGGCTGAACAGCTCCACCTCGCTGCCCTCGGGGCGGAAGGACTGGGTGCGGATGCCGGTGTACTCGGTGCCGAGCAGCTTGATCACCGCGAGCAGCGGGTAGGTCGCCAGCTCGGAGATGCTGCCGCCTTCGGGACCTTCCAGCTCCCTACCGTGGTCGACCAGCTTGGTGAAGGTGGCGTCCACCGAGCGGATCTGCCCGATCGAACCCGACCGCGCGACGGCCACCATCCGCTGGAAGCCCGGACCGAAGGCGGTCTTGACCGCTTCGAGCAGGACGAGGCCGCGCTCGGCCGCCAGCTCGAACAGCTCGGCGGTCTGGGCGCCGGTGAGGGTCATCGGCTTCTCGCACAGCACATGGATGCCGGCCTCGAGGGCCTGCCTGGCGTAGTCGTAGTGGGTGCCGTGGGGGGAGGCGATGTAGACCGCGTCCACGCTCTCGAACAGCTCGGGCAGGGTCTGCGACGCGCGCTCCAGCTCCAGCTTCTCCGCGAACGCCTTCGCGCTGGCGAAGCGGCGGCTGAACACACCCTCGACCGACACGCCCGAGACGTAGCGGGCCTCGGCGACGAACCGGGCGGCGATCCGCCCCGAACCGATCACGCCGAGCCGGATGACCCCCGCCTCGTTGCGCAGCTGGGTGGACGACACCCCCTTCGTGCGTTCCAGGTAGACGACCTCGCAGTAGTCCTTGAGGTAGTCGAACTTGCCGAGCCAGTCCGAACCGATGGCGAAGATGTCGACACCGTGCTTCTGGATGTCCTGGACCTTCTGGCCCTCGTACTCCTCGATGATGATCTCGTCGGCCAGGCCGGAGTCGGCGACGTTGCGGATCCGCTCCATCAGCGACTGGGCGACGTTCAGCTTGCCGCGGGAGTCGTCGTAGTTCTCCGTCGTCACCCCGACGATCAGGTAGTCCCCGAGGGCCTTCGCACGTTCCAGCAGGCGTCGGTGGCCGTCGTGGAACAGATCGAAGGTGCCGTAGGTGATGACGCGCATTCTCTTCCTTTCAGCTGCCGCGGCCGGGCGCAGCTCCTCCGGGGCGACGTGGTTAGATTGTCGCAGATCCAGGGGAGGGAGCAGGCCGATGCGGGTGCCGGACCCGGTCCGACGCGTCCTTCGCAAGGCCCGGCCCTCCCCGGCCACCGGCCACCGTACCCAACCCGCCGTGCCGGTGGCGATCCGTCCGCTCGAGCCGCTGCCCGCGCCGGTGCCGTTCCCCGACGGCAGGTACCTGTTCTGCGTTAATGCCCTTCCCCGCAACTTCGCGGGGCGGTCGGCGTCCATCTTCGCCAAGATGCGGGTGCTCGCCGCGCACGGCGTCACCGACCAGGCGCTGGTCACGTTCCTGCACTCCTCCGAGCTGGCCGACATCGAGCACGGGCTGCGTGAGCGCGGGCTGCTGGACGACTCGATGCGGCTGCTGTGCCTGCACGACTTCTACCCCGACGACACCAGCCACGCCGGTCCGCCGATCCTGCACCCGGTGGACGAGCCTGAGCTGAACTGGATCAGGGACGACGACCAGCCGGTGTACCGGTACTTCGACCGCGACGGGGTCTACCGGCTCTACAAGCGGTTCGACCATGCTGGTCGGCTGATCGTCCGCGACTGGTTCAACCCGAACCGCGGCCGGACGCTGCGCGAGGAGTTCCGCCTCGACGGGACGCTGCGCCGCCGCATCTACATGGACCTGCACCACAACCTGCCGCGCCAGGAGATCCACTACCGGGCCGACCAGACCCCTGCCTTCACGATCTGGTGGGTGATCGACCCCGACACCCTGCTGCCCGAGGTCGACAGGGTCACCCTGTTCGAGGCCGACGGCACGCCTGTCGAGGTGCACGACAGCCTTGACCAGATCAACCACCTGTGTCTCGACCGGCTGATCGGCGACTCCCCCGCGTTCGTCACCAGCGAGGACAGGCTGGTCGACCGCTACCTGATCGGCTACCCCAACCCGCTGGCCCGCCGGCTGTTCGTGATCCACAACGCCCACCTCAAGGAGCCGTACGACGACCTGCGGGCGATCCGGCCGACCTTCCGCCCGGTGTTCGAGGCTCGCGCGAAGGTGGACGCCGTCGTCTTCCTCACCGCCACCCAGCGTGCCGAGGCGGAGGCGAGGTACGGCCGCACCGACTCGTTCCGCGTCGTGCCGCACGCGGCCCGGCCCGCGACGCCGACCCCGGGGATCGAGCGCGACCCGAACCTCGTGATCATGATGGCCAGGCTGGACGTCCAGAAGCAGGTGGACCACGCGATCCAGGCCTTCGCCGAGGTGCATGCCCGGCTGCCCCAGGCACGGCTGGAGATCTACGGCCTCGGACCCGACCTGGCGTCCTTGCGCAAGCTCGTCGCCGACCTCGGGCTGCGCAAGGTGGTGAGCCTCAAGGGGTTCACCCGTGAGCCGGGGCTCGCCTACCAGCGCGGCTCGCTGTGCATGATGACGAGCCGGTTCGAGGGTGCCCCGCTGACCCTGCTGGAGGCGATGAGCTACGGCTGCCCCGTGGTGAGCTACGACCTGCGCTACGGTCCCGCGGACGTGATCACCGATGGTGTGGACGGCTTCCTGGTCCGGTACGGCGACCGGAAGGCGATGGCCCAGACCGTCGCGTCGCTGCTGCCTGACCGGGACCGGCTGGCTGCCGCCTCGGCGGCGGCGATCCGGCGGGCTGCCGACTTCGACCAGGACGCCTTCGCCGCCCGCTGGTCAGCGCTCTTCAGCGAGCTCGCCGCCCGTCCGACAGCCGGTCAGAGCACCCCGTAGGCGGCCGGCGGGATGCCGGTCATCGTGGTCTCGACGAACTTCTCCCGGAAGCGCGTCTCCTTGACCTCCCAGGTGTGGCCGGCCGCGTGGCGCACGTGGATGAAGCCAGGCCCACTGCAGGTGTAGACCAGGCCACCGGCATCAGCCACCCTCGTCATCAGGCCGTGGTCGACTGCCCGGCGTTGGGAGCGCCACCCGCCGATGGCCGCCAGATCGCCGCGGGCGATGATCGAGGTGGCGCCGGCTGCGTCCCACCGGTAGCCCTCGAGGAAGAACCGCCGCACCACCAGGGTGTCGTCCTGCTCGAAATGCACCAGCGCGATCTTGCGTCCGACGAGTTCGGCCTGCGCGTACCTCCAGGCCATCACCAGATCGGCGAGGTGGTGGGGACCGTAGAGGTCGTCGTCGTCCACCTTCGAGAGCAACTCGCCGGAGGCAGCCGCCGAGAGCCCGGCGAGGACGTCGCCGAAGAGCGTGTCGGAGCCGAACTCAAGGATCGGGCCGATTCGCTCCCGCAGGTGGTCGGGGAAGGACTCCCGTCGGGGCGCGGGGAAGCCATGGCAGCCGATCACCACCTCCACCTCGGGGTGGGTCTGCGCGGCGAGTTGGTCGAGGATCTGCGGCAGCAGGTCCGGCCGGACCGTGGAGAGCAGCACCGACACCGTCGGGGCCGGTCCGGTCGCGGCGCGGGTGTGGCCGGCCATCACGGCCCGTACCCTGTCTCTTATACACCATCTCCGA
>JAEYNS010000275.1 GCA_023412435.1 Actinomycetes bacterium
GCACACCCCGGGCGGCGGTTTCGACTTGCGCGCAGCCGGTGTGCAGTCCTTCCCGATCAGCGCCGACGACTCACTGGTCCTGTTCGCGGTCAACACCCACGACCGGTGGTCGAACGCGGCGGTCAACGAGTTCGACGTCGAGGTGGACGTCGACCGGGACGGTACGCCGGACTGGTGGGTCTTCAGCTTCGACTCCGGCGCCCTCCGGCTGGGCAGCTTCAACGGGCTGACCGAGGTCTTCCTCCAGGAGCTGGACCAGAACGGCAACCCGATCCGGGGCAGGCTGTTCGCGGCCGGCTTCCTGGCCACCGCACCGACCGACAGCAGCACCATCCTGCTGCCGGTGTTGGCGCTCGACCTGGGGATCACCACCACCTCCGGCGGCTTCAGCTACACGGTGAAGAGCTACTCGCTGGAGGGCCCGGGCAGTGACGCGTTCAGCGGGTCGGCCAGCTACGACCCGTGGGCGAAGGCCATCGAGGACGGTCAGTTCGCCGAACTGCCGGCCACGAAGAAGAAGGACCCGGTCACCGTCACCGCGGCGATCGATCCGCAGCTGTGGGCCGAACAGCGCCCGCTCGGCCTGATGGCTGTGGTGCTCGACAACAAGGCGGGCGCGCGCGAGGCGCTGCTGATCGCGGGCAAGTAGCAGGTGGACAGCGGGTGCCCCGTCGCTTCGGCGGCGGGGCACCGTCGCGTTCAGCGCTGGCAGAGCTTGAGTTGGCCCGCGCCGCCCAGCCGGTAGTCGTAGCGTTCGCCGCCGGCCTCGACCACCACCCGCATGCCGTCCACCAGGGCCTGGGTGTACATCACCCCGGGTGAGGGGCAGCCGAGCGAGGAGTCGGGCCAGGTCACGGCCTCGGCCGACACCACAGTGGGGGTGGCGCTCACGCCGCGGGCGGCGAGGTCGGCGAGGATGGCCTGCCAGTGCCGGTCCGGGACGGCCGCGGGGGTGCCGCTCGGCAGCGGCGGCATGGTCTGCAGCGGCGGCTTCCCTGACGGCCAGCCGGACGGGGTCGGCCCGGCGGTCGGAGTGGCCGGACCGGGGTCGCCGGGGGAGGGTGCCATGGGGACTCCTGAGGTGGTGCAGCCTGTGACCAGCAGGACGCCGGTGAGGAGCATCCCGGGCAGTGCCGACCCGAGCCTGCCTGTCGCCATCCCGCCTCCTGCGTTGGTGTCGTTCCAAGGGTACGCCGCGCGCAGCTCGGCGCTGCGGACCGGTTGCCCCCTCGGTGGCCTGGCTGCGCTACTGGGCGACGAACGCGCGCAACCCGTCGACCAGCCGGGCGGCGTCGTCGGAGTTGCTGTAGGGCGCCAGGCCGATCCGCAGCCCTGCGGTGTCCGGCAGGCCGAGCCGCTGCCACGGCTCGTGGGCGTAGAACGAGCCGGCCGGGCACAGCACGCCCAGGTGGACGAGGAAGGAGTACGCCGCCGCCATCTGCCGTCCCTCGATCGTCAGCAGCAGGGTGGGGGTGCGGTCCGCAGCCCTGGAGTGGCAGGTGACCCCCGGCAGCCGGAGCACCTCCTGTTCGATCCAGTCGCGCAGCCGGGTCTCGTGCTCGTGGATGCTCGCGTAGGAGTGCTCGAGGTGTTCGCGGCGGGTGGCCCCTGGGCCCGGATCGATGCCGGCGAGGAAGTCGACAGCGGCGGTCGCTCCCGCCAGCACCTCGTAGGGCAGGGTGCCGTATTCGAAACGCTCCGGCACGGTGTCGGGGGAAGGGACGAGCTTGTCCGGCCGCAGCCCGTCCAGCAGCGCAGGGTCGGCGGCCAGCACGCCGCAGTGCGGGCCGAGGAACTTGTACGGCGAGCAGACCACGACGTCCGCGCGCAGGGCGCTGAGGTCGACCAGCCGGTGGGCCGCGTAGTGGACCGCGTCGACCCAGACCGTGGCGCCGGCGCGATGCGCGGCACTGGCCAGCTGGGCCACCGGAACGACGGTCCCGAGCAGATTGGACGCCGCTGTCACGGCCACCAGCCGGGTGCGGTCGTTGAGCAGCGCCAGCCCGCCGGCCACGTCGAGCTCTCCGGTCTGCGGGTCGAAGTCGATCCACCGGATCGAGGCTCCCGTCCGCTGGGCGGCCTGCACCCAGGGGCGGACGTTCGCGTCGTGCTCGAGCCGGGTCACCACCACCTCGTCACCGGGGCCCCAGCCCGCCGACAGGTGGTGGGAGAAGTCGTAGGTCAGCTGGGTGGCGGAGCGGCCGAACACGATCCCCGCCGGGTCGGCGTTGAGCAGCGCCGCATAGGCCTTGCGGAAGCGCAGCACCGTGGCCTCGGCGTTGGCCTCGGGGCGGCTCAGCCGGCCGCGGTAGGACAGCGGCCCCGTGATGGTGCGGGCGATCGCCTCGCCCACCGCCCGCGGCGTCTGGGTGCCCGAGGCGGAGTCGAAGTGCGCGATCCCCGAGGCCAGCGAGGGGAAGGCGGCGCGCAGCGCCGCGACGTCGTAGCTCATCGCCGTGCCGGGGCGCCGGCCTGCAGCACCACGCGGGTTCCGGTGGTGGCTGCGTCCGGGATGAGGTCGGACTCGACGGCGACAGTGGTCACGCGGTGAGCCTAAGGCCTGGCGTGCCGGTGGGTCACCGCTGGACCGAATCCCCGGGCCCTCCCCACCAACTTCTGCCACCTGAGGGCCCTGGCTGCCAGACCTGCCAGTCAGGCGGCCTATCTGGCAGAAGTTGCTGTCCACAGGGCAAGGGCGGACCCCCGGACCCTGTGGACAAGTGGTGCAGCGGTCAGCCGCCGCCAAGACTCCCGGCATGGGCGGGTGGGGGGTCTGGCGCTGGGGTGAGCTTCGGGCGGCACTCGGCGCGACCGAGGTGCGACGCAGGGTGGCGGCGGGACTGCTGACGAGGGTGGCCTACGGGTGGTACGCCGCGCCGTCCGCTGACCCTGTGGTGGTGACGGCGGTCAGGCTGGGTGGCCACCTGGGCTGCCTGTCGGCGTGTCGGTTGCACGGGTTGTGGGTGCCGCCGGAGTCCCGCGTCCACGTCAGCTTCAACCGGCGCGTCCCGATGGCGCTACCGGCAGGGGTGGCCGCCCACGCCGACCGCGAGATCGGACACGAGCCGGCCGTCCGCCCGCTGCAGGCTTGCCTCGAGGAGGTGGTCCGCCACCACTCCACCGAGACCGCCCTGATCGTGCTGGACTCGGCCCTGAACCGTCGGCTGATCACCGAGTCGGAGGTCCTGCACCTGGTGGCGAGGTGCCCCGCGCCCAAGGCGGCGGTGGTCCGCTACCTGGACCGCCGTGCCGAGTCGGGCAGCGAGACGAGGGTGCGGTACTTCTTCCAGCGACGCAGGGTTCCGGTGGAGCCGCAGGTGCAGGTCCCAGGCGTGGGCCGCGTCGACCTCCGGATCGGACGCTGCCTGATGGTCGAGTGTGACTCGCGTGAGCACCACACCGCGCCCGAGAACTACCAGCGGGATCGGCTGCGCGACCTCGTCTTGGTCGCCGACGGACGCCGGGTCGTACGCCTCACCTATGAGCAGGTGTTCTTCCAGTGGCCGGTGACCCAGCAGTTCCTGAGCCGGCTCGTCCAACTCCGGCTGCATCGCAGTCTGCCATTCTCTGCCAGATAGCCGGGCCGGCTGACGTGGGCTCCGGCCACGTCCCCTCTGCGGCAGAAGTTGGCCCACCGGCCCCGGCCGTGACGGTGCGGAGCCGGTCGTGCCCGCCAACTTCTGCCAGATAGCCGGGCCGGCTGAGGTGGGCTACAGCCAGATCCCGTATCTGGCAGAAGTTGGACGCGGGGCCGCCCGCGGCGAGCATCATCGACACCTGGCCCCGGTGGCGACAGGATGGGCGCAGGCACCCGCCCCGAGCCCTGAGGACGCCGATGAGCACCGCCGAACCGACCCGCCTGATCGCGCTGGAGGAACCCGAGGGGGCCGACCGCACAGCTGACCGGCAGGTGGTGCTCCGGCTGGTGGCCGGCAGCGCGCTGATGCTGTTCCTCGAGTTGGCGCTGATCCGCTGGCTGGGCTCGAACATCGTCCACCTGTCCTACTTCACCAACTTCGTGCTGCTCGGCTCGTTCCTCGGCATCGGGCTCGGCTTCCTGATCTCGCGACGCAACTGGAGCGTGCTGCCGTGGACGCCGGTCGTCCTTGCCGCGCTGGTGGTCGGGGTCTTCCTGTTCCCGGTCACCGTCGACCGCACCGGCAGCGGCATCATCTACTTCACCTCGCTGTCGACCACCGGCCCGCCGGTGTGGCTGGTCCTCCCGGTGGTCTTCCTGCTCACCGCCTCGATCCTCGCCGGCCCCGCCGAGGTGGTCGGACGGTGCTTCGCGCAGCTCCGTCCGCTCACCGCCTACCGGTGGGACCTGGTCGGCTCCCTGATCGGGATCACCGGCTTCACCGTGCTCTCGTTCCTGCAGGCGCCGTCGGTGGTGTGGGGAACTGTCGTCGCGATCCTGTTCCTTGTCCTGATCGGCGGCTGGCAGCGGATCCTCGCCGCGCTGAGCGGCCTCGCGATCGTCGGGGTCCTGCTGGCGGAGACGCTGACGCCCGGGGTGTCGTGGTCCCCCTACTACAAGGTGACCACCGAGGACCTCGGCAACGGCATGGCACTCATCAGCGTCAACGGCGTCCCCCATCAGCTGATGGCGCCCGCGCAGTGGAAGCTCGACGAGGGCGAGGACATCTACGCCGTGCCCTACCAGCGGCGCAGCGGCGACCTCGGCTCGGTGCTCATCGTGGGCGCCGGCTCGGGCTCCGACGTCGCGATCGCGCTGGCCGAGGGCGCCGAGCACGTGGACGCGGTCGACATCGACCCGCGGATCCTGCAGATCGGTGCCGAACGCAACCCCGACCGGGCCTACGACGACCCGCGGGTCGAGGTGCACGTCAACGACGGGCGCGCCTTCCTGCAGTCCACCGACCGCACCTACGACCTGATCCTGTTCGCGCTGCCCGACTCGCTCGCCCTGGTCAACGGTGCCTCGCAGATCCGGCTGGAGTCGTTCCTGTTCACCCAGGAGGCCCTCACCGCCGCCCGCGAGCACCTCAACCCCGGCGGCGCCTTCGCGATGTACAACTACTACCGCGAGCAGTGGCTGATCGACAGGCTGGCAGGGACGGCGGAGGCCGCCTTCGGCCATGCCCCCTGCGTCGACCTGTTCGGTGGTGCGCAAGCGGTGGTGACGGTGGCGGTCGACCCCGCGAACCAGCGCTGCGCCGACACCTTCTCGCCGGCCGCCGAGGTGGTGCCTCCGGCCACGGACGACGCCCCGTTCCTGTACTACGCCGGCGGCGGCATCCCCGCGATCTACCTGTGGACGCTGGGCGGCATCCTGCTGATCTCGCTGGTCGCGGTCCGTGCTCTCGGCGGGCCGTTCCGGACCATGCGTCCCTACGCCGACCTGTTCTTCATGGGCGCTGCCTTCCTCCTGCTGGAGACCAAGAACATCGCAACCTTCGCCCTGCTGTTCGGCACCACCTGGCTGGTCAACGCGCTGGTCTTCGGCGGCGTCCTCGTCGTGGTGCTGGCGGCCGTCGAGACCACCCGCAGGGTGCGAACACCACCGCTGCCCGTGGTCTGGGGGCTGATCGCAGCCTCCCTCGCCGTGGCGTACGCCGTCCAGCCGGAGTGGTTGCTGCCGCTGCCGTTCTGGCCGAGGCTGGTCGTGGCGACCCTGCTGGCCTTCGTCCCGATCTTCCTGGCGAATGTGGCCTTCGCGAAGCGGTTCGCCGCCTCGGACGACTCCCAGGGCGCGTTCGGTTTGAACCTGCTCGGCGCGATAGTCGGCGGCTGCCTCGAGTACGCGGCGTTGCTCACCGGCTACGGCAACCTGCTGGTCGTGGTGGGGGTGCTCTACCTGGTCGCCTTCCTGCTGACCCCGCGGCGGGCTGTCGCCTGAGGCCGCGGGCTACCTGTGGAGAGCCTGTGAGATCCCGCTACATTTCATCAGCGCAAGAAATCGTCCGATAGCCTGAGCCCCAGGTCGTCGGAGGGGACGACCGATCCGGTTGCAGCCCTGTAGCGGACTCCACCGGGCCAATCTGTAGGGGTACTCGATAGTGCGCGTGGGGACTTCCTCACGCCTGCCGGTCCGTGTGATCGGAGGCGTGAGTGTGTTTGTGCTGGCCTTCGCAGGGACGGGGGTCGCGGTCGCCGACATCGGCGACGGCGACCCGGTGGTCGCGGCGGCTCCCGTCGCGCCTGCCGCCTCAGCCGCCCAGCCTGCCGGGACCGCGCTGTTCACCGAGACCTTCGAGGTTGCCCAGACGAGTCCGGTGATGCTGAACGCCTATGCGTCGGCCGCCGGTGCTGCGTACACCGCCTCCAGCTACTGGCTGGACGCCCACTACTGCAACGGGTTCGTCATGAATGCCGACATGGGCGTGACGAAGAACCAGATCAACGACACCTATTGCGGCCCCAACGGCGGGGACCGCAACTCTCAGCAGTCGGAGGACGACTACGGTGCCGTCCGGACCAAGGCCTTCGCGCTCGGGAAGCTCGCAGGCCTGGACGACACCGCCGCCAGGCTCAACGGCACCCTCTCCACCAATACCTCCGGAGGCACGCCGTCGACCGACATCAGCAGCCCGAACAGCGTGCTGCTGGAGACCTCGAGCAACGGGATCAGCCTTCCGGGCGCCGGCGGCCGGTTCCTGGCGGTCTCGCTCGATTCCGCTGCCCAGTGCGGGACCAATGGCGACGAGACCGCCACCGCGCCGCTGCTGAGCCTCTGGCTGCTCACGGACGAGGACCGCTCGGGCACCAGACTGACCACCACGCCGATCAATGTGTGCGACCGCAACTACCGCCACGTGACGGGCTGGACACTCATCAACGACCAGCAGTTGCGACGCACGAACAACAGCCTGTACGAGGCCTGGGTCTACCCGGTTCGGGTCGGCAGCTATTTCGGCGACCAGTCCTTCCTGGTCGGCGACCAGACCACCTTCGGGCTGCGGATCCGCAACACCTCCCACGCGAGTTCCACCGGCAGCGGCGCCGGCGGGAGCCAGGGGCCGGCCAACGGCAACGACGGCGCCATCGACAACCTGCGCATCGTCGATGTCACGCCGTGGCTGGAGAAGTCGTTCAGCCCGGGCCGGGTGCCCGTCGGGGCCACGTCGACCCTGACCCTCACCATTCGCAACACCGCCGAGTTGGCGGCCAAGAACGGCTGGTCCTTCGTCGACACCCTGCCGGCAGGGCTGACGGTGGCCGACCCGGCCAACCAGAGGCCGACCGGCACCTGCCTGTCCGGCGGGGCCAAGGTCTCGCTGGAGAGCGACTCGATCACCGTGGCCGGCGGTGTGCTGGGGGTGGGTGTCGACCGGTGCACCATCGTGGTGGAGGTCACCTCGGCGCTGGCCGGGAGCTACACCAACGACACCGTCACCAATGTCAGCCAGCGGGTGGGTATCGACCCGGGCAACGCCGCCGTGGTCGAGTTCGTCGCCAACGCGCTGCTCTGGCAGAAGGTGGACGGCACCACGCCACTGGCCGGCTCGGAGTGGACCCTGACCGGCCCGGCCGGCGCCGCGTCGACGTCGCGCACCGTCCGGGACTGCGCTGCGGAGCCGTGCCCGGCTGACGGGTTCGACACCGATCCGGCGGCCGGACGGCTGCGGGTCGGTTCGTTGCCGGACGGCACCTACACGCTCACCGAGGCCAGGGCACCGCAGCGGTACCAACTCGACCCGACGCCCCGCCAGGTCTCGCTCAGTGGGGGCGCGGCGGACGGCGTCGACCTCGGCCCGATCCAGAACACGCCGCTTCCCGAGGCCACCGTCGTGGTGCGCAAGCTGGTGCAGGACGCGGCGGGCGGCGACCCGGGTCCGGGGGAGGGCTGGTCGGTCGGTGTCACGCTGAACCCGGGCGCCCCGTCCGGCCAGACCCTGTCGCCGCTGGGCTCGCAGCTCACCCTGGCCGGCGGCACCCCTGCCGAGCCTTGGCGGGTGAGCTTCTCCAGCACGGACCAGACGGCCTCTGTCACGGTCTCCGAGGTGCAGCAGGACGGCTACAGCTTCGTGTCCGGCATCTGCACGATCACCGCCATCGACGACACGACGCGGACGGTGCCGTTCGAGAGCAGCGCCGCCGCGCAGCTGACCGGGACCGGTGCGCTGCGACCCGGGGACGCCGCGGTCTGTGAACTCGTCAACCGGCAGTTGGCGGGCGAGGTCACCTGGTCCAAGGTCGACGCCGCCGAGCCCGGCAACCCGCTGGGCGGATCCCGGTGGCAGCTCATCGGCCCGGGGCCGGGCAGCAC
>JAEYNS010000325.1 GCA_023412435.1 Actinomycetes bacterium
GGAGAGCGCCGCCGCCTACCTGCGTCGCGCCCTTGACGAGTTGCCGGACGCCGCGGACCGCGGCCGCCAGCTGCTCGAGATAGGCAGGGCCGAGTCACGGACCAGCGGCCGCGACCCCGTCCCACACCTGCGGGAGGCGTACGCGCTGCTCACCGACCCGGTCGACAGGGCCGCCACCGCCGAGCTGCTGGGCCGGCTGATGCTGTTCACCACCTCCGCGGAGGAGACCGCGGCCTTCGCGCGGCAGGCGATCGCGGACCTGCCGGCCGACCTGGTCGACCATCGCCGGGCGCTGACCGCCTTCGAGTACATGACCGGCTACTTCGGTGGTGGCGACCTGCGCCGGCTGGCCGAGCTGGCGCAGTACCGCGACCTCGACGTCGACCAGCCGGGCGCCAGGCAGCTGGTGGCGATGGCGGCGTGGCAGGCGGTGTGCAGCGACGGGACCGCCGAGCAGGCCGCGACGCTCGCGCTGCGCGCCCTGGCGGGGCCGCACCTGCGGACTACCGACCCGAACCTGATCTGGTTCGCCGCCGCGAACGCGCTCCAGTTCTGCGACCGCCCCGAGGCGCTGCCGATCTTCGAGGTCGCGCTGGCCGACGCGCACCGCCACGGCTCGCTGTTCACCATCTCGGCGGTCAACATGTGGTTCGGCCACGCCCAGTACAACCACGGCGACCTGGCCGCCGCGGAGGAGCTGCTGCGCGCCTCGATCGAGGGCTTCACGGTCTGGGGCTACAACAACCAGGCGGTGGTGACCGCCCGCTGCTTCCTGTCCTCGCTCCTGCACGCTCGCGGCGAGGTGGACGAGGCCGTCGCCCTGGTCGACGAGCTGGGCGATGCCGACCCCGGCGAGAACACCACCGGATGGTGGGCTTCCGCCCGGGCCTCGGCGCTGCTGGCGGTGGGTCGCGCCGAAGAGGTGCTCCCGCTCACCGACCTGATGGCCCAGCGGGAGGCGGTCGGCGCCGACTCCAGCCGGTTGTGGCGGCGTGCCCTCAGGGCGGCCGCCCTCCACCGGCTCGGCCGGCACGAGGAGGCGCTGGCAATGGCCGAGGACGATGTCGCGGTGACCCGTGCCTTCGGCGCCCCCGTCCACCTCGGCCGCAGCCTGCGGGTGCTGGGCCGGATGGTCGGCGGCGCGGACGGGCTCGCCCACCTTGCTGAGGCGGCGACGGTGCTCGAGGCGTCCACCCACAAGCTGGAGTTCGCCAGGGCGTTGGAGGCGTACGGGGCGGCGCTGCGCCGCGCGGGCCAGGTCGCGCAGGCGAGGGAGCCGCTGCTCCGGGCGCTGGATCTGGCCAGCGCCTGCGGTGTCGAGCCGATGGCGGCCCGGGTGCGCGCGGAACTGCAGGCGGCCGGCGTCCGACCCCGGCGGGACGCGATCAGCGGGATGGACTCGTTGACCCCGAGCGAGCGGCGGGTGGTCGAGCTGGCGGCCACCGGCCGTGCCAACCGCGACATCGCCCAGGACCTGTTCGTCACCCCGAAGACGGTCGAGGTGCACCTGTCGAGCGCCTACCGCAAGCTCGGCATCCGCTCCCGCGGCGAGCTGGGCCCCGTCCTGGCTGCCGCCGGCTGAGCCCGATTGGGGGCGGCGGGAAAACCTTGGGGTAGGGGTTGGGGTGGGTCACCGATGCCGCGGGGCAGCCGCCGGCCGCAGGCTGAGGGCAGATCGGATCGAAAGGACCCACGATGACCCTCGTCGACAACCAGCTCGACCCAGGCCTGGCAACCATCCTGCTTCCCGGCGACCCCGGGTGGGACGAGCACCGCCGCACCTTCAACCTGCTCGTCGACCAGCGGCCTGAGGCGATAGCCCTGCCCGCCGATGAGCGACAGGTGGCCACCGCCGTCGCGTTCGCCCGCGCCAGGGGCTGGCGGGTGGCCGCACAGGCCACCGGCCACAACGCCGGGCCGCTGGGCGACCTCACCGGCACGATGCTGCTGAACACCTCCCGGCTGACCGGCGTCCAGATCGACGCGGACGCACGACGCGTCCGGGTCGGCGCCGGGGTCCGGTGGAACGACGTGATCCCCCGGCTCTCCGAGCTCGGACTGGCCGCGCTGCACGGGTCGTCCCCGCTGGTCGGGGTCGTCGGCTACTCCCTCGGTGGCGGGATCGGCTGGCTCTCACGCAAGCACGGCCTGCAGTCCAGCGCCATCACAGCCGTCGAGCTCGTCACCGCCGAAGGCGACCTGATCAGGGCCGACGCCGTCCACGAGGCCGACCTGTTCTGGGCGCTGCGCGGCGGCAACGGGAACTTCGGGATCGTCACTGCGCTGGAGTTCCGGGTGTTCCCGATCGCCGAGCTGTACGCAGGCACGATGGTGTTCCCGGCGGAGCGGTCGGCCGAGGTGCTGCGCGCCTGGACCGCCCAGTTGCCGAGCTACCCCGACGAACTCACCACCTGGGTGAGCATCCTCCACGTCCCGCCGCTGCCGGAGATCCCCGAGCCGCTGCGGGGTCGGTCGCTGGTGGTGGTCATGGCCGTCCACCTCGGCGGCGAGCCCGAAGGCAGGGCACTGCTGGCGCCGCTGCGCGACCTCGGGCCGGAACTCGACCTGTTCGGCCTGCAGCCGCCGGCAGGGATCGCCGACCTGGCGATGGATCCCGCCGATCCGCTGCCGACCCGCAGCGCGACGGCCCTGCTGGACAGCCTGCCGGGGGAGGCGATCGACCAGGTGGTGGGGATCAGCGCGGTGCCGGGATCCCCGGTGCTGATGACGCAGTTCCGGCACCTGGGCGGGGCGCTGTCCCGTCCGGCTGCTGGCGGTGGGGCCCGCGACAGGCTGGCGGGTGAGGTGTGCGTGTTCGCGGTGTCCGTGGTTCCGCACCCCGACGCCGAGGCGCCGGCCCGGGCGGGCCTCGCGGGCCGGCTGGCCGCCGTCCAGGACGGGCGGGCCGGTGCCTACCCCAGCTTCGTCGAGGAGCCGGCCGACGCCGCCGGCTTCTGGGGCTCCGACGCCTGGCAGCGGCTCCGTTCCGTCAAGGCTCTCTACGACCCCAGCGACGTGTTCCGGGGCAACCACCACATCCCGCCCGCCAACTGACCGCCCGCCCCGGTTCACGGGG
>JAEYNS010000223.1 GCA_023412435.1 Actinomycetes bacterium
AGCCACGCTCGGGCGCGAGCCGGATCAGCGCGTCGAGGTCGAGTTCCACGGCCGCGGTGCGAGCGGGCAGCCCGAACCCGCGGCAGACCCCCGGGTGGAGCTCACCGGCGTGGCCGATGGTCTCGCCTGCCACCACCAGGGCGGCGCAGCGTCCCGGGTGCCACGGGGCGGCCGCAGCAGCCGTCCGGGACAACTCGGCGCCGACCGCCCGGGCCACGCCCTCGGCCAGCGCGAAGGCATGCTCCCAGCCCGCCGGCGTCCCCTCACCCTGCCAGCCCGGCCGGCGCCAGTAGCCGCTCAGCACGGCGGCCAGGTGGCGGGGCTGGTCGGGCAGGGCCGCCTCGATCGCCGCCAGTTCGCCGGCGTCGGGCCGGTGGGTGACCGCGGGTACGGGTGCCGGTTCGCCGGAACCGGCGAGGAACACCCGGCCGATCTCGAGCAGGGCGAGGTCGTCATTGCCGCGCGACGTGTTGCGGTTGACGGCGGCGAACAGGCCGGGCAGCAGGCTGGTCCGCAGGTACGGCTGGGTCTCGGCCAGCGGGTTGTGGACCCGGACCACGCGCCGGCGCGGGTCGTCGGCCGGCACCCCCAGCCGGTCCAGTTCGTCGGTGGACAGGAACGGGAAGGTGAGCACCTCCACGAAGCCGGACGCCACCGCTGCGGCGTGGACGGCGCGGCGGGCACGCTGGCCCGCGGTGTACCCGCGGCCGACCGGGGCGGCAGGCACCAGTGCAGCGATCGTGTCGAAGCCGAGCTTGCGGCCCACCTCCTCGACGTAGTCGTACGGATCGCGCAGGTCGGGTCGCCAGGTCGGCGGCCGGAGGGTGAGCTGCTCCCCCGCCAGGTCGACCTCGCAGCCGCTCGCGCGCAGGATGTCCACCACCCGTTCGGCCTGGACCGCAGTGCCCAGGATGCGGGCGGGAAGGTCGGCCGGAATCTGCTGTCGAGGTGGCTCGGGTACCGAGCCCGCCACCGTCTCGGCCGCCGCGAGGGTGCCGCCGGCCAGTTCGACGAGCAGCCGGGCGGCCCGGTGGGCCGCCGCGTAGGCGGCGTTCGGGTCGACGCCGCGGTGGAACCGCTTGGACGCCTCGGAGGGCAGGTTGTGGCGCCGCAGCGTCCAGCCGATGCTCGAGGAGTCGAAGTGGGCGGCCTCCAGCACGATGTCGGTGGTGGTCGCGTCGATCTCGGTGCTCGCCCCGCCCATCACGCCGGCGATCCCGATCAGTCCGGAGTCGTCGGTGATCAGCAGGTCGTCGGGGCTCAGCGTCCTCGTGACGTCGTCGAGGGTGGTCAGCTGCTCTCCTGCTGCCGCCTTGCGGACCCGGATCGGCCCGGTCAGCTTGGTGGCGTCGTAGGCGTGGAGCGGCTGGCCGGTCTCCAGCATCACGTAGTTGGTGATGTCGACGGCCAGCGAGATCGAGCGCATCCCCGCCATCACCAGCCGGCGGGCCAGCCACCGCGGGGTTGGCCGGCTCGGGTCGATCCCGGTCACCGTGAGCGCGACGAACAGCGGGCAGGCCGGGTCGTCCAGCACCACCGGGTAGCCGGCGTCGGTGACCGGCGGGGTGGCGCGGTCGACGACGTCGCGGAACCGGAGCCCCAGGTTCTGGGCGGCCTCCCTGGCCAGGCCGCGGATCGACAGGCAGTAGCCGATGTCGGGCGAGACGTCGATGTCGAGCACGTCGTCGCGCAGCAGCAGCACCCCGGACGGGTCGTCGCCCGGCGCAAGGCCGGTGTCGGCCGGCAGCACGATGATGCCGGTGTGGTCGTGGCCGATGCCCAGTTCGTCCTCGGCACAGATCATGCCGTCGGAGACGTGGCCGTAGGTTTTGCGGGCACTGATCGCGAAGCCACCGGCCAGCACCGAGCCGGGCAGCGAGACAACCACCAGGTCGCCGACGGCGAAGTTGTGAGCCCCGCAGACCACCGAGCGGCAGCCCTGCGGGAAGTCGGGGTGCGGCTGGTTGTGCTCGGGGCCGACGTCGACCTGAACCCAGCGGATGGTCTTGCCGTTGCTCTGCGGCTCGTCGACCGAGGCCAGCACCCGTCCCACCACGACGGGACCGGTGATCTCCGCGCCGACCTGGTCGACGGCCTCCACCTCGAGGCCGGCCCGGATCAGCACCTCACCCAGGGCGCGCCCGGTGAGGTCCTCCGGCAGGTCGACCCAGTCCCGCAGCCAGCCCAGCGGCGCCCTCATCGCGCAACCCCCTTCAGTGAGCGGCTGAACCGCACGTCGCCTTCCACCATGTCCCGCATGTCAGCGGCGTTGTTGCGGAACATCAGCGTCCGCTCGATGCCCATCCCGAAGGCGAAGCCCGAGTAGACGTCGGTGTCGATCCCGCAGGCAGCCAGGACGCGCGGGTTCACCACGCCGCAGCCTCCCCACTCGATCCAGCCCTGCGACTTGCAGGTCCGACAGGGCCGGTCGGGGTTGCCCACCGACTCGCCGTGGCACACGAAGCACTGCAGGTCGACCTCGCCCGACGGCTCGGTGAACGGGAAGAAGTGGGGGCGCAGCCGGGTCGCCGTCCGTTCTCCGAACATCGCCTTGGCGAGGTGGTCGAGGGTGCCCTTCAGGTGGGCGAGCGAGATCCCCTTGTCGACGCAGAGCCCCTCGAACTGGTGGAACACCGGGACGTGGGTGGCGTCGAACTCGTCGGCCCGGTAGACCCGGCCGGGGCACACGACGTAGACCGGCAGCTCGCGCTCGAGCAGGGACCGGATCTGCACCGGTGAGGTGTGGGTGCGCAGCACGAGGTGGTGGTCGACCGGATCGACGAACAGCGTGTCGCTGGTGGCCCGCGACGGATGGTCGGGGCCGATGTTGAGGGCGTCGAAGTTGAGCCACTCCCCCTCGACCTCCGGGCCTTCGGCGACCTCCCAGCCCATGGCGACGAAGACGTCGGACATCTGGTCCATCAAGGCGGTGATGGGATGCGGCGCGCCGGCCGGCGTCAGCGACACCGGCAGTGTGACGTCGATCCTCTCCTCGGCGAGGGCGCGCTCGAGCTCGACCGCCTCCACCTGCGCCAGCCGGGCCGCAAACGCCTCTGCGACCCCGGCGCGGGCGTTGCCGAGGCGCTGCCCCGCCTCCTTGCGCTCGGGTCCGGGAAGCCTGCCGATCTCCCGGTTCGCCGTGCCGAGCGGGGAGCGGTCGCCCAGGTGGGCCAGTCGCGCCTGCTTCAGGTCAGCGGTAGTGGTGGCGGCCTCGAAGGCGTCCAGCGCCTGCGAGACCAGGTGGCCGATGGACTCCGCGTCCAGCGCCATGGTGTGGTCCTTTCAGTTGGACGCCCGCTGCGCACTGGCGCTGGCGTACAGGCAGACCGCCGCGGCGGTCGCGAGATTCAGGCTCTCGGCGTTGCCGTAGATCGGGACGGCGACCGTCCGGTCGGCCATGGCCAGGTGCTCGACGGGCAGCCCCCACGACTCGTTGCCCATCACCCACGCGGTCGGCTTCTCGAGGTCGGCGTCGAGGTCGGTCAGGTCGGTGCCGGACGCGCCGTCGGTGGCGAAGATCTGCATCCCGGCGTCGCGGCAGGCCTCGATCGCCTCGGCCAGGTCGACCCCCACCACGATCGGCAGGTGGAACAGGCTGCCCACGCTGGCCCTGACCGTCTTCGGGTTGTACACCTCGACCGAGTCCGAGCTGAGGATGACGGCATCGGCGCCGAACGCGTCGGCGCAGCGGATCACCGTCCCTGCGTTGCCGGGGTCACGCACCTGGGCGCAGATCACCACCAGCGAGACATTCTTGCGACGGTGCTTCTTCTTGGGCTGCTTGTCCGGCTTGGGCGCCTTCTTGTACAGCACGCTGCTCAGCGGCACGTCGACGGCGTTCGCCACCGCCACCACGCCCTGCGGGGTCACCGTGTCGGTGATGGTCGCGAGGTTCTGCTCGCTGACCGCGTAGTAGGGCACCCCCGCCGCCTTCGCGGCGTCCAGCAGGTCCTGGTTGGCCAGGACCGCGTCCCACCGGAAGTACACCTCCTCGACGACTCCCTCGGCGGCCAGCGCCTCACGGACGGCCTGCCGGCCCTCCACGAGGAACATGCCGGTCTCGTCGCGCTGCGCGCGGCGCTGCAGGGCCCGAGCCGCCCGCAGGGTGGCCTGGCTGGGCTCGGGCAACTGGATCGGCGCGACGGTCATCGACGCACACCTCCGGATCTAGGGCAATTGGTTCCAGCGCGGTCACGCGAGTGCGGACCGCGCTGGAGGAGTGTCAGACGGATCAGGCAGCCTCGGCCTGGTTCGCCTTGGCGAGGTCGACCAGCGCGGCGAACGCCTTGGGGTCGTTGACGGCCAGTTCGGCCAGGATCTTGCGATCCACCTCGACGCCGGCGTTCTTCAGGCCGCTGATAAATCGGTTGTAGGTGATGCCACCTTCGCGGGCCGCGGCGTTGATCCGCTGGATCCACAGCGCCCGGAAGTCACCCTTGCGGGCGCGACGGTCGCGGTAGCTGTAGGTGTAGCTGTGGAGCAGTTGCTCCTTGGCCTTGCGGTAGAGCCGCGAGCGCTGGCCGCGGTACCCCGCCGCCTGGTCGAGGACCTCCCGACGCTTCTTCTGCGCGTTGACTGAACGCTTCACGCGTGCCATGACTATTTACTCCTTGAAGAAATCGATCGGGGGTCAGTTGGCCTTGTAGCTGCCCAGGAGACGGCGCGCCTTCTTGGCATCGCCCTTGGCGACTACCGCATCTCCGGCCAACCGACGGGTCCGGGTGCTCGGCTTGTGCTCGTTGAGGTGCATCTTGCCGGCCTTGCGGTGCATAACCTTCCCGGAGCCGGTCACGCGAAAGCGCTTCTTGGCCCCGGAGTGGGTCTTCATCTTGGGCATGGTGTCTGTTTCCTTCTCCTGGTGTTACAGCTCGATGTCCGGGTCCATGTTGTCGGCCGGACCCCGCTTCTTCCTCGTCACCGGGGCGGCCTGGTGGGCGGCCCGCAGCTCGGCCTGTTCGGTGCGCTCGGCCTCCGCCGCCTCGGCGCGGGACGCAGCCTTCGCAGCCTTCGCGGCCTCGATCTCGACCTTCGCCTCGGTCTTCTTGCGGGTCGGCGAGAGCACCATCAGCATGTTGCGGCCGTCCTGCTTGGGCGCGGACTCGATGTAGCCGTCCTCGGCCACATCGTCGGCCAGCTTCTTGAGCAGGTTGAACCCCAGCTCGGGGCGGCTCTGCTCGCGGCCGCGGAACATGATGGTGATCTTGACCTTGTCGCCGGCCTTGAGGAAGCGCACGACGTGACCCTTCTTGGTCTCGTAGTCGTGGCTGTCGATCTTGGGCCGGAGCTTCATCTCCTTGATGACAGTGTTGGTCTGGTTGCGGCGCGACTCCCGCGCCTTCTGGGCCGCCTCATACTTGAACTTGCCGTAGTCCATGAGCTTGGCCACCGGGGGACGCGCCATCGGCGCCACCTCAACCAGGTCGAGGTCAGCCTCGCGGGCAAGCCGCAGGGCATCCTCGATCCGCACGATGCCCACCTGTTCGCCGGCAGGGCCGACCAGGCGCACCTCGGAGACATGGATGCGTTCGTTGATACGCGGTTCAGTGCTGATGAGTCCTCCAAAGGATCACGGTTTCCGGTCCGGACAAACGAGAAGGGCCCCCGCGCACGCGAAGACCCTGAAGGCGTGGTCCGCAACGACCACGGATACCGACCCGGCACCTTTCGGCGACCCAGGGGGGAGTTTCAGGACTCCACTTCGTGGGGCCAGCCTCGGCTGACCGACGACCCAGTGTAACAGCAGCCGCCCGCGCGGAGCACATCGCCGTCCTGCCCCGCCGACTGGACACTTGCCGCCGTCGTCGGCGGGCTCAGTCCACCGGGTCGGGGGTGGTGGCCGGTACGAGCCACCCGAACCCGCCGTCGCCGAGTTCCACCAGCCGCCGCCCGGCAGCCAGCTGCGTGATCAGGTCCCCCTCGATGACAAGGGACGCCGGCCCGGCCAGATCGACGACTATCGCCGCCGAGCCGGTCTCGACGGCGGTCGCCGCCACGTCGTCGAGGGTGCACGGGACGGGACGGGCGGACGGCTGCCAGGCCTGCAGCGCGTCCAGCCCTGTGAACACCGGCAACCCCGCGCGGCCGTCGCCGCCGCGGACCTGGACGGCCGAGAGGTCGCCGTCGGGATCCGGGGCGATCGGCAGCAGCAGGCGGGCGCCGCACAGCGCCGCCACCGCCCGGGGGTACCACAGCGGGTCGGGACCGTCTGCGGCAGCCACCAGCCGACGCACCTCGGGGTCGGCCTCGCCGCGGTCGCCCGCGAACGAGGAGTTGGGGCTGCCGAGGGTCTTCACGAAGGCGTCCCGGCCTGCTCCTGCCACATCCTGCGCAGGTCGTCGACGGCGGCGCGGGCGCGGGCGCCGTCCACCTGCTGCAGGGCGATCAGCGGACGGGTGCCCGGCTCCTCGGTGACCAGCACGTAGGCCCACGGGTCGTGCGCGGTGAACCTGAAGCCCTCGATCTGCGACCAGGCGATCCGGTGCCTCCGCGGCCCGTTGCGGACGACCAGCCCCTCGGCATCGGCCCGCACCGTACTGAGCGCGATGCCGAGCATCACAGCGATCATGACGAGGATGAAGAAGACGAGGGTGGCCAGCTGCTCACCCGTGAACAGCACCTGGATGTCGGCGGGCAGCCGTTGCCAGCCGACGGCGGCGGCGAGCACCAGCACCGCCGACAGCCCGACCGCCATCACCAGCGTCGCGCGCGGTCGGTACACCCGGGTCATCGTTCAGATCCGGCAGGCGTGGATCGAGGTGACGAGGATTCCGTCCGCGCCGGTCGCCCACAGGTCGTCCATGATCTGCTGGGCCTGGTCGCGCGGGATCATCGCGCGAACCGCCACCCAGCCGGCCTTGGCCAGCGGCGAGACCGTCGGGGAGTCGATCCCCGGCGTGATGGCGCAGGCAGCCTGCAGGTTCTGCTCGGACACGTTGTAGTCGACCATCAGGTAATTGCGGGCGGTCATCACCCCGCCGAGCCGGCGCCTGAGCAGGTCGAGGCCCGCCGGCTCCGCACTCCCCCTGTGCTGGATCAGGATCGCCTCCGACTCCAGGATCGGCTCTCCGAACAGTTCAAGGCCTGCGCGCTTCAGCGTGCTGCCGGTCTCGACCACGTCGGCGATCACGTCTGCCACCCCGAGCCGCACCGAGCTCTCGACGGCGCCGTCCAGCTTGATCAGGCGGGCAGACACCCCCGCCCGCTCCAGGTAGGCGGCGACCAGGCCGGGGTAGGAGGTGGCGATCCGCTTCCCCGCCAGCCCCGCGACCTCCAGGCCGGAGCCGGACGGCGCCGCGAACCGGAACCGGGTGGCACCGAAGCCGAGCGAGAGCACCTCCGTCGCCTCCGCGGCCGAGTCGAGCAGCATGTCACGGCCTGTGATGCCGAGGTCGAGGGTGCCCTCCCCCACGTAGACGGCGATGTCGCGCGGCCGCAGGTAGTAGAACTCGACGCCGTTGGCCTCGTCGACCAGGACGAGTTCCTTGGGGTCGTTGCGCTGCCGGTAGCCGGCCTCGCGCAGCATCTCGGCGGCGGATTCGGCCAGCGAGCCCTTGTTGGGCACGGCGATCTTCAGCAATTCGGTCCCGTTCATGTGTCTGGTGCGCCTCAGAGGTGCTCGTAGATGTCGTCGAGGTCCAGGCCGAGGGACAGCATCAGCACCTGCACGTGGTAGAGCAGCTGGCTGATCTCCTCGGCGGCCTCGTCCTTCGACTGGTACTCGGCGGCCATCCACACCTCGGCCGCCTCCTCCACGATCTTCTTGCCGATCTCATGGACGCCGGCGTCCAGCGCGCGCACGGTGCCCGACCCCTCGGGACGGGTGGCCGCGCGGTTCGCCAGTTCGGCGAACAACGCTTCGAAGGACTTGCTCACCCGCGCATCCTAACCGTCGGCGGCCGGGGCATCGACGGCAGGGTCCAGCCGCACCCCCAGCAGGGCGTCGACGGCGGCCGCCACGAGCGACCCCGCGGCGGGGTCGTCGCCGTCGGCGCGGGCGGCCCACTCGTCCACCGCGGCCAC
>JAEYNS010000080.1 GCA_023412435.1 Actinomycetes bacterium
CCTTGGGCCGGAGGAACCGTCCCCACGGACCAGTGGCGCGGCTCCGGGCCCAGCTGTCGCTACGCTGTGCCGGTGATCACCCGACTCTCGTCCCTCTTCGTCCGCACCCTGCGCGACGACCCCGCCGACGCCGAGCTGCCCAGCCACAAGCTGCTGGTCAGGGCCGGGTACATCCGGCGGGTCGCCCCCGGCATCTACTCCTGGCTCCCGCTGGGCCTGCGGGTGCTGCAGAAGGTCGAGCAGATCGTCCGCGAGGAGATGGACGCGATCGGCGCCCAGGAGGTCAGGTTCCCGGGCCTGCTGCCGCGCGAACCCTACGAGGCGACCAACAGGTGGACCGAGTACGGCCCCAACCTGTTCCGGCTCAAGGACCGCAAGTCGGCCGACTACCTGCTCGGGCCGACCCACGAGGAGATGTTCACGCTGCTGGTGAAGGACCTCTACTCCTCCTACAAGGACTTGCCGCTGTCGCTGTACCAGATCCAGACCAAGTACCGCGACGAGGCCCGGCCCCGCGCCGGCCTGTTGCGGGGTCGCGAGTTCGTGATGAAGGACTCGTACTCCTTCGACGTCGACGACGCCGGGCTGGTCGAGTCGTACAACCGGCACCGCGAGGCCTACGTCCGGATCTTCGACCGGCTCGGCCTTGAGTACGTGATCGTCCAGGCCATGTCGGGCGCGATGGGCGGCTCGGCGTCGGAGGAGTTCCTGGCCGTCTCGCCGCACGGCGAGGACACCTTCGTGCGCTCTCCCGGCGGCTACGCGGCCAACGTCGAGGCGGTCCGGATCGCCCCGCCGGCGGTCGCCGACTCCGGCGAAGCCGGCCCGGCCCGGGCGATCGACACCCCCGACACCCCGACCATCGCCGACCTGGTGGCCGTGGTGAACGCCACCCAGCCGCGCCCGGATCGTTCCTGGGACGGCGGCGACACCCTGAAGAACGTCGTCTTCCGGCTGGCCCACCCCGACGGGCGCAGCGAGGTCCTCGTGGTCGGCCTGCCCGGTGACCGCGAGGTCGACCCCAAGCGGCTGGAGGCGGCGCTGGCTCCGGCCGAAGCCGTGCCGTTCACCGACGACGACTTCGCCGCCACCCCCCGGCTGGTCAAGGGCTACATCGGCCCGGTCAGCCTCACCGATGGCGGTCCCGTCCAGTCGCTCGGGGCCGAGACCGACACCGGGATCCGCTACCTCGTCGACCCGCGGGTGGTGCCCGGCACCCGCTGGGTGACCGGTGCCAACCTCGTCGACACCCACCTGATCGACGTCGTGGTGGGCCGCGACTTCACCCCTGACGGCATCCTCGACGTCGCCGAGATCCGCGAGGGCGACCCCGCGCCCGACGGCTCCGGCCCGCTCAGCCTCGCCCGCGGCATCGAGATGGGCCACATCTTCCAGCTCGGCCGCAAGTACGCCGAGGCCCTCGGCCTCAAGGTGCTCGACGCCAACGGCAAGCTCGTCACCGTCACCATGGGCTCCTACGGCGTGGGCGTCTCCCGGGCGGTGGCCGCCGTCGCCGAGGCCACCTGCGACGACAAGGGCCTGGCCTGGCCGCGGGCGCTCGCGCCGGTCGGCGTGCAGGTGGTCGCCACCGGCAAGGACGAGGCGGTCTTCGCCGCCGCCGAGCAGCTGGCCGCCGAACTGGACGCCGCCGGCGTGGCGGTGCTGCTGGACGACCGCAAGGCTTCCCCGGGGGTGAAGTTCGCCGACGCCGAGCTGCTGGGCATGCCGACCGTCGTGATCGTCGGACGCGGCCTGGCCGACGGGCTGATCGAGGTCCGCCACCGGGCCACGGGGGAGCGTACCGACCTGCAGGTCGACGGCGCCGCCGCCCGGCTGGTCGAATTGCTCGCCGCCGGCTGAGGCCGGCCGCTGATGCGCTCCCGGTCGGGGGCGCATAAGCTGGCCCAACCACAACATCACCGCACAATCGCATCGAAGGAAGCCCCGATGAACGCCCCAGACCTCGAACGGCTGCTGAGCCCCGTCGTGGCCGCCCTCAACCTCGAGATCGACAGGGTGGAGATCCTGTCGGCCGGGCGCCGCAAGGTTGTGCGGGTGTTCCTCGACGGCGACGGACCCGCGGGCCGTGGCCCCTCCCTCGACGAGATCGCCGACGCGACCCGGGCCATCTCAACCACGCTCGACGAGTCGACCATCACCGGTGATGCCCCCTACACCCTCGAGGTGTCGTCCCGCGGTGTCGGACGCCCGCTCACCGCTGCCAGGCACTACCGGCGCAACCGCGGCCGGTTGGTCGACCTGACCGGCCCCACCGGGCCTCTCACCGGCCGGATCCTGTCCGCCACCGACGACGCGGTGGTGCTGGACGTGGACGGCACCGAACGCACCGTCGACTTCGCCGAGATCACCCAGGCAGTGGTCCAGGTCGAACTCAACCGCCTCCCCGACGACGAAGAGGAGATCTGATGGACATCGACCTCCAGGCGCTCAAGCAACTCGAGCGTGACAAGGAGATCCGGATGGATGTCCTGCTGCGCGCCCTCGAGGACGCCCTGCTCAACGCCTACGCCAAGACCCCGGGCGCCCGCGACGGAGCCCGGGTCACCATCGACACCAAGTCCGGCAAGGTCAGCGTGCTGGTGCCCGACCTCGACGAGGACGGCGAGAAGGTCGGCGAGTTCGACGACACCCCCGAGGGGTTCGGCCGGGTCGCCGCCGCCACCGCCCGGCAGGTCATCTTCCAGCGGCTGCGCGAGGCGGAGGACGAGCAGAAGTTCGGCCACTTCTCCGC
>JAEYNS010000142.1 GCA_023412435.1 Actinomycetes bacterium
GACCAGGTCGCCCTCGGCCAGCACCCGGCCGCCGGGGATGCCGTGCACCACCTCGGAGTTGACCGAGATGCAGGTGACGGCGGGGAACGGCGGCAGCCCGTACCCGGCGTCGTAGCCGAGGAAGGACGACACCGCGCCCGCTGCCGCTATCTCGACCCGCGCGACCTGGTCGAGGTCGGCGGTGGTGACCCCGGGCCTGGCCTCGGCACGCACCCGGTCAAGGGTGCGGGCCACGACCAGCCCTGCGGCCCGCATCGCGCGCAGTTGCTCCGGCGACTTGCGCTCGATGCGTGGAGTCCTCATCGGGACGGGATCACGTCCAGCGCGTCGGTGATCCGGCGGCCCACTTCCTCCACGGTGCCGAGCCCGTCGACCTCGACCAGCAGGCCGCGCTCGCGGTAGATGGCCAGCAGCGGGTCGGTGGCCTCGTTGTAGACCTCCATCCGGCGCTTGATGGTCTCGGCGTTGTCGTCGGCGCGGCCCTCGAGCTCGGCCCGGCGCAGCAGGCGCTCGATCAGGTGGGACTCCTCGGCGACCAGCGAGATGACCGCGTCGAGGCTCACACCGGACTCGGCCAGGACGCCGTCCAGCGCCTCGACCTGACCGAGCGTCCGCGGGTACCCGTCCAGCAGCCAGCCGCCTGCGGCGTCCGGCTCGGCGAGGCGGTCGCGGACGATCGCGTCCGTGATCTCGTCGGGGACGTAGCCGCCCTCGGCCATGATCCGGGCCACCTCGAGCCCGAGCGGGGTCTTGTCGCGCACGTTCGCCCGGAAGATGTCGCCGGTCGAGATCGCCGGCACCGCGTAGTGGTCGGCGATCCCCTTGGCCTGGGTGCCCTTCCCCACGCCGGGGGGGCCCATGATGAGCAGTCTCACTGTCAGAGTCCTTCTATTTGCGCTACTGAATCAACAGTTCAGAACTCTCCCAACCTACCAAGGCGGGGCCCCGCCGGGTGGCCGATCAGCGCAAGAAGCCCTCGTAGTTCCGCTGCTGCAGCTGGCTCTGGATCTGCTTGACGGTGTCGAGACCGACACCGACGATGATCAGGATCGACGTGCCGCCGAACGGGAACTGGGCCTGGGTGCCCAGCCAGATGAAGGCGAGCGCGGGAATCAGCGAGATGACCGCCAGGTACAGCGAGCCGGGGGCGGTGAGTCGCGACAGGACGTGCTTGAGGTAGCGCGCGGTCGGTTCGCCGGCCCGGATGCCGGGGACGAAGCCGCCGTACTTCTTCATGTTGTCCGCCACCTCGTCGGGGTTGAACGTGATGGAGACGTAGAAGTAGGCGAAGCCGATGATCAGGAGCGCGAACACAAGGTTGTAGATCCACGACGTGCCGGTGGTGAAGTTGGTGGCGATCCACTCCGAGACAGGGTTCGGGTTGTCGACGGTGCCGGGCTGGAACTGGGCGTACAACACCGGCAGGTAGAGCAGCGACGAGGCGAAGATGACCGGGATGACGCCGGCCTGGTTGACCTTCATCGGGATGTAGGTGGTGCTGCCGCCGAGCAGCTTGCGTCCCACCATGCGCTTGGCGTACTGGACGGGGATGCGCCGCTGGCCCTGCTCCACGAACACCACGGCCGCCATCACCAACAGGCCGATCGCCAGCACGAGCGCGAAGGCCAGCCAGCCCGCGGCGCCCTCGCGGCTCTCCTTGATGCCCCACAGCTGCGCGGGGAACTGGGCGGCGATCTGGGTGAAGATCATCACCGACATGCCGTTGCCGACGCCGCGGTCGGTGATCAGCTCGCCGAGCCACATGATGACGCCGGTGCCGGCGGTCATGGTCAGGATCATCACGACGATCGGGAAGACGCTCACGTCGTAGACCAGCGGCAGGGTGCAGCCCTGGAAGAGCTGGCCGTTGACGGCGAGGGTGACGAAGGCTGTCGAGTTCAGCACCGCCAGCACGATCGTCAGGTACCGGGTGTACTGGGTGATCTTCGCGGTGCCGGACGCGCCCTCCTTCTTGAGGGCCTCCAGCCGCGGGATCACCACCGTCATCAGCTGCAGGATGATGCTCGCCGTGATGTACGGCATGATTCCGAGCGCGAAGATCGCCAGCTGGAGCAGCGCCCCGCCGGAGAACAGGTTGATCATGGAGTACAGGCCGGAACCCTCGCCGGTCAGCGAGAGCTGGCGACACTGGTCGACGTTCTGAACGTTCACGTTCGGGGTCGGGATCACCGAGCCCAGCCGGAAGACGGCAAGGATGCCGAGCGTGAACAGGATCTTCCGGCGAAGATCCGGCGTCTTGAACGCATTGACGAACGCGGACAGCATCCGAGCTAACTCCCCTGCACGTATGTCGGCCCTTCGCCGACGGCAACCTGTCAGACTCTAGCAAGCACTGGGCGTCCAGCGCGCATCGGCGGCCTCCGCGGTCCCCGCGCCGCCACCTGCCCGGACAGTTCCGGCCGTGGACGGCCACAACCGTCCAGCCAGACCGGACGGACCCGCGTCCCCACCCTTCACTGGACAGTTCTGGCCGACCACGGCCGCAACCGTCCACCCAGCGGATGCGACAGGGCCCCCGGCGGACAGCCGGGGGCCCTGTCAGTGACTCACAGCTCGGTAACCGAGCCGCCAGCCTTCTCGATCTTCTCGCGCGCGGCGGCGGAGAACGCGTTCGCGCTCACCTGCAGCGCCACGGAGAGCTCGTCGTTGCCGAGCACCTTCACCAGCGCGCCGTCGCGGACCGCGCCCTTGGCGACCAGGTCGGCCGGGGTGACCTCCCCGCCCTCCGGGTACAGCGCCGCGAGCTTGGCGAGGTTGACGACCTGGTACTCCACCCGGAACGGGTTGGAGAAGCCGCGCAGCTTCGGAAGCCGCATGTGCAGCGGCATCTGGCCGCCCTCGAAGTTCTCCGGGGTGTTCTTGCGCGCCCCGGTGCCCTTGGTGCCCCGGCCGGCGGTCTTGCCCTTGGAGCCCTCGCCGCGACCCACCCGGGTCTTGGCGGTCTTGGCGCCGGGGGCGGGCCGCAGGTGATGAACCTTCAGTGCCATGTCACTCAACCTCCTCGACTGCCACGAGGTGCGGAATGGTGTTCACCATGCCGCGGATCTCGGGGCGGTCCTCCTTGACGACGACGTCGCCGATCCGCTTCAGGCCCAGGGAACGCAGGGTGTCGCGCTGGTTGTGCTTGCCACCGATCCCGGACTTGATCTGGGTGACCTTCAGCCGTGCCATCAGTTCGCCTCCTCACGGGCCCGCAGCAGGGCGGCGGGGGCGACATCGGCGACCGGAAGGCCGCGTCGCTTGGCGACCGCCTCCGGCTCCTCGAGGCTCTGCAGCGCGGCCACCGTGGCGTGCACCACGTTGATCGCGTTGTCGGAGCCAAGGGACTTGGCCAGGACGTCCTTCACACCGGCGCACTCGAGCACGGCGCGGGCCGAGCCACCGGCGATCACGCCGGTACCCGGCGAAGCCGGACGCAGCATCACGACACCGGCAGCCTTCTCGCCCTGGACGGGATGCGGGATGGTGCCCTGGATCCGCGGGACGCGGAAGAACTGCTTCTTCGCCTCCTCGACCCCCTTGGCGATCGCCGCGGGCACTTCCTTGGCCTTGCCGTAGCCGACGCCGACCATGCCGTCGCCGTCACCCACCACGACCAGCGCGGTGAAGCTGAACCGACGGCCACCCTTCACGACCTTGGCGACCCGGTTGATCGCCACGACACGCTCGAGGTAGTTGCTCTTCTCCTTCTCGGCGGCAGCCGCCTGGCCACGACGGTCCTCGCGGCCGCGACGCTGCTCACCACCGACACCGCCTCCGCGGCGCTGGGTTCCATTCATCGCTTGCTTCC